>NZ_JAWUEI010000019.1:0-94193 GCF_036663495.1 Enterobacter sp. 342 | reverse complement strand
GAACGGTCTGCGTTGTCGGGAAGATGCGTGATCTGATCCTTCAACTCAGCAAAAGTTCGATTTATTCAACAAAGCCCATGAAAAGGTTAGAGATATGGCGGTATTCCTCACCATAGGTCGCGAAGAAAAGCCGTGCTGTTAAATACGCAGATTTATCTTTGATTAATGTCATTTTTAACCTAATCCTGTTTTCAGGTTGCAGGAAGCCACACCAGTGAAGGTGTTATTTGTTTTATTGTTTAGCGTTACTTATTGAATTCGATCTTGTCCGCTTTAGAGCTAATAATGCTCTGCATTTCATCCAGTTTTTGGGAGACGAGACTTAAAACCCCAATTGAGTTTGATTCTGTTGGTATATCATCCATTGCATTATAAACGGCAAGCTTACAATCGCCGATATCACAAGCCCAAGAGTTAAGTTGATTAGCTAGCGCTGTTAGCGACTCTAATTTTTGTCCCCGTTGACATTCAGCTCCAGCATGGATGCTAAGTTGCTCCACATACTCGTAAGCAGTTTGGCTGGTCTTTAGCATAGAACGAATCAGGCAGGCAATTGTGTTATCGGCTTCCGGTGAAAATTCATTTATGCGGTAAATAACCTCCAGTAACGAAGCATTCTCAGTGATTTCCGCAGCAATATCATTTAGCATTTCGATTGGATTTTTCATTATCGTTTATCCCATTCATTTTTATGGGCCTCGTTTGCATAGTTGCAGACAAACGCGAGAAGAATGTCGCTAATTTCTCTATACTCGTCATCATCAACCGCCGATAACAAACTAGCTGCTTCAACAATCAAGGACATATTCTTGAAGGCATCACAAGGATGGATGGACAACCCCTTAAATGTTTTTATCTTCTGAGACATTTTCTATCACCTCTGAGTTGATTTGATAGAATGATGATAGAGCCTGCTATTGGCCTTTGCAATAGGTATTGCTATTTAAATTGCTATTGATTTTTATGTCATTGATATCAAAAATAAAAAAATCTATTGCTGATGTGTTTGTAACAGCACGGTAGAAATAATTGTCCTTTAGACAGTGATCTACCAATACATGAGATATCGGGAGTTGGAGCATCGAAGCTTGAGAATAAAATGGACTGTGAAAGGGCGAGATACTCGCAGAGAGAAAGAGGGTAGGAGTTCCGATCAGGTAGTCGCCCGCCTGGTTGACTGGTGGTTACTATTGTGGGGGCACATAGAAAACCCGGCGCACTGGCCGGGTTAAGAATCTACTCAGCTTGTTATGCGTAAGTTTTTATTTTCATTTGCATTATTCACCCATGCTTCCTGTAGGTCTGCGGCATGCTGCCGATCACCTTTCCGAAGATGAAAATTTTGTTCATCTCTTCCTTCTCGATTGGTTCCCATGGCAGATAGGTATGGTTGTCAGAGATAACTAAGAGTTTGTCTTTCATCTTTTGTAAGCGCTTAACATGCGATGTGTCATCGTAGATGAACGCGTATATACCGTCGCCGTCGAAATGCTGAACGCTGATATCGACGAAGAGTAAGTCCCCTGGCTCTATGGTGCCAGACATGCTATCGCCTCGAACGTTGATGATGCGTATCTGCTCCTGTTTCCGGCCATTAAACATTTGACGGGCATCTTCAACTGAGTATTCCACGGAGCGCAGCACCTCCACGAATTCGCTGTTAATTATGCCCGGGCCAGCACTTACAGTAAGGTCGAGTACGTCAACTCTGAAGATGGCTGGATCTTTTTTGTTATTCATCGGTGGGGGTGGTTGTTGGTCGTCACCCCTCATTGGTCCAGTACCGTTTGATAGCCACTCCGAACGAACACCCAGGGCATTAGCTATTTCAACGATTTTAGTTGTGCCTCTAGCATTTCCAGATGTTATTCGCCATATGGTTGGTTGTGCCATATTCGCCGCTTTGGCTAACTGACCCTGGCTCATGCCCATCTCATGCATTGCGTAGTTAAGTCTGTCAGCTAGCGTCTTAAGTGTTCTCTCTTGCATATTTATAGCCTCCGCTATCACATTCTAGTCAAGCATGATAAACAAGTCTATTGCTCATTCCAATAGCAATTGCTATCATAATTTCGATAGCAACTGAACGGGATTAGCAAAAAAATGAAATCAGCAATTGAAAGAGCTATTGATGCTGCTGGAGGAGTAAATGCTCTAGCTCGCGCTATAGGTGTAAAACAACCCTCTGTCTCTCGCTGGAGAAAAGTTGGTGTTGTTGGGGTGGAACATGTGCCTGATGTTGCGGCCTTTACTGGGATTCCCGCCCATGAACTGAGACCTGACAAACCAAAATTATTCCCGCACCCGGGCAATGAGGTGTGATATGTCGCACTCAATCACTACCGAAAACCAAATTAAGCCATTGGATATCGATTATCGCGATCCGCGCGGTGTGATTGTGCATGTCACCGGCTGGAATCGGGATAAGCAGCAGGTGTATTTCACCAGGCAGAATTATCCGCATGAATGCATGCAGCCTGTCTGGAAGTTCCAACAATATTTTACGAAGGTCTCGGAGGCGCAAAATGCGTGATTACGGAAAGGTGCCGTCTGAGTTTTGGTTAGACCAGAACGGCAACAAATGGAAAGTGCCCACGATCAAAGGTCGCCTGAAAATGCGCGTACCTTGCCATCGCGCACTACGCGAATTTGTTCTTTGGCGCGACGGTTTCAAATGCCGTCATTGTGGCAGTCAAGACCGCATTAAATTGGTCGCAGATCACATTGTATCGCGACGTAATGGTGGTGCTCACCACCCAGACAACATGCAATGTTTGTGTGATTCCTGCAATGCGCGCAAGGCCTCCCTGGTAGATGCCAAATTCCAGTCAAAGTCTGATGTAAGTGGGGTTATTTGTGCTGATGGAGGGCTGATAGATGGCACGCATTAGAACAATTAAACCTGAGTTCTGGACCGATGAAAAGATTGTCGAGTGCTCATTTGAGGCGCGCCTGATGTTTATAGGCATGTTCAATTTTGCCGACGACAAAGGCAATCTGGTGCGCTCCCCGAAGCGTATCAAAATGCAGATTTTCCCTGCCGACATGATCGACTGCGAGCCGTTAATTAAAGAACTTAGCCAGGCTGGGTTAATCAGTGAGTATTCAGTGAGTGGTGTTGAATATATTCACATTGATGGTTTTTCTAAACACCAGAAAATTAACCGACCATCCGCAACAACAATACCTACTCCTGAAGACGTTGCTGATAACTCACGGAAACCAGCACCGAATTACATGTATGGCTCAGTGAGTGATGTTGATAAACAAACACATGATTCACATACAAGTAATGGAGCTAGCACTGAGGACTCAGTGAGTGCTCACGAAGAACTCACTGACGGAAAGGAAGGGAAAGGAAGGGAAGAGGAAAGGAATAAAACTAATTTGTCCGATTCGAATCGGACCGATGGCGATAAATCTGATGAGTCTAAAGGTAAACCTGCACAGGAAAAGCCTGATTCAGAATCAGATGATGCTGAAGGCCAAGATCCAGTCGATGTCGCTTTCGAAAATATTTTTTGGGGGGCAGGTCTGAGAAAGGATGCCAAGGTCAAGGCTAAGTCAGCGTTCAGGACCAAATATCGCGACTGGAAAAAAGCGAACCGAGGTACGCCTGAGAACTTCGCCGTTATGCTGGCTGAAGATATCAGCCTCCGGGTGAAAACACAGCAAATGGGGTTCGACAAACTCCTGCCAGCGTCATACCTGAACGGAGAGCGCTGGAACGATGAAAAACCAAATGGAGCTCCTCAGATATCCGCAAGCGCAAACGCCATCGGTGGGACAGGGGCTTCCTGGTTCGCAAAACCAAGTGACGGTTCGGCTGAGGTATTTATCAGCCAGGCAGCCATTGACCGCATGAAGCGCGGAGCTAACCGCCCATGAAAAGAATCCTCAAACGTCTACTGGTTGCTGGCTATAACCGCGGCTTTTTGCGTGAGGAATTCGTGACTATGTGCTTTATAAAATTCGATTTACGGAGTGTGTGATGACCCCTGCTGAGTTATCTGAAAAATTGTGGGACAACGCCGAAAGAGTTGCGAAATACCTGCTTCCACGAGGACACCTCGAGGGCAAGGAGTGGTGCGCTGGTAATACCAATGGTGATGCCGGTAAGAGCCTGAAAATTAATCTCGGTGGTAAGAAGACTTGGGCAGATTTTGCAAGCGGCGACAGCGGAGACCTGCTTGATCTTTGGGTGCTGGTGCGTAACTGCCAGCTGCACGACGCTATGCGGGAAGCGAAAGAGTTCCTTGGGCTGAAGGACGACGATAACCACTTCGAGGCGAAGAAAAAAACCTTCTCACGGCCAACCAAAAAAGGCGTTAAAAAGGCGAGCCATTGCTACGACTACCTCTCTTACCGTGGCATCACCCGAGAGACAGCTGATCAATTCCGTGTTTCGGACGCAGTCGTCTGGTACCACGATGAAAACCGCGAAATTCCGGCAGTGGCGTTTCCGTATCTTCGCAACGGTGAGCTGTTGCAGGTAAAGCGAATCGGCACTGAACGACCAAATGGCAAAAAGTTGATCATGGCTGAAGCTGATTGCGAGCCATGTCTGTTTGGCTGGCAGGCTATGGACGCGAAAGCTCGCGCTGTTGTGCTTTGCGAAGGAGAGATTGACTGTATGACCTACTCGCAATTCGGTATCAGTGCTCTATCGGTACCGTTCGGCGGTGGAAAAGGGGCCAAACAGCAATGGATCGAATACGAGTATCACAACCTCGACCGATTCGAAGAAATTTGGTTAAGCCTCGATAACGATGATGTAGGGCGCGAAGCCGCAAAAGAAATTGCTCGTCGTCTAGGGGAGCATCGTTGCCGCCTGGTAGAGCTGCCGCACAAAGATATCAATGAATGCCTGACCTCCGGGATGAGCGAGGATGAAATCTGGCACTACTTGGGGACCGCTAAATTCTTTGACCCTGATGAACTCTGCTCTGCGGGTGATCTCCTTCAGGAAACACTGGATGCGTTCGAGCATCGAGACGTTGGATTATTTTCCAGCCCGTGGGATTCGCTGAACAGTAATTTCAAATTCCGCGCCGGAGAGCTGACGCTGGTTAACGGAGTAAACGGCCACGGAAAAACCGAGCTGGTGGGACATATCGCCGTCAATGCCATGAGCCAGGGAGTCCGGGTATGCATTGCCTCGCTGGAGCTTAAGCCTGGGAAAATGTTGGCTCGTCTTACCCGGCAAACCATTTGTAGAAAAAACCCAGAACGTACTGAAATCATCATGACTAACGAGTGGTTTTCTGATCGTCTTTGGGTGTTCAAACTCACCGGAACAGCCAAGGCCGATCGACTGTTGGAAATATTTGCCTATGCCAGACGCCGCTATGGAATCGATCTTTTCGTTATCGACAACTTGGCAAAATGTGGACTCGATGAGGAGGACTACGGTGGACAAAAAGAATTTATCGATACCCTCTGCGACTTTAAAAACGAGCACAACTGCCATGTTCTGCTGGTAACGCATGCCAGAAAAACAAACGAAGCTGCACCAACAGGGAAAATGGATGTTAAAGGCACTGGCGCTTTAACTGACATGCCCGACAACGTTATGGCCGTCTGGCGTAATATCCCGCGCGAACTGGCGCAGCGCAAAGCTGAAAGAATGGGGTATGAGAGCCTTGATAAGGACGAACAGACTGCTATCCAAATGCCCGCTTCGATGATCCGCCTGTTGAAACAACGTGAAGGGGAAGGCTGGATCGGAGACATAGGGGCTAACTTTGATTCCCGATCACACCAGTTTATCGAGGGTGATAAAGGGCCCTTCAATTACTTGGCCGGCAAAGAGCAAAGTGAACTTGATATTGAGTGGGAAGCCACTAACGCAACGAGGTATTAAAATGGATCGCCTAATTAGAGAAATGTCGTATCTCTTTACCAAGCAGCGTTTTATGGAGCTTCAGGAAACGGCAAAAGACATCGCAATCGGTCATAGTGATTTTCCTGAGTGTTTCGGTCTTATTGCTGACGCCATCGCTGAATTTGTTGAAGACACTCCTGATGATGAGTGGCGAGAGCACGAAAAAATCCTTATGCACTACGTTGCTATGCGTGTTCTGACGCTGTGGGGTAACGGCGATAAAGTGACTGATGTCCAGTGGGCGCACCCTGGCTGGTTTGGCACTGCTGAAAAGGGGGAAACCATTCAATGAAGTTGGAAACATCACTCAAACATTTCAGCCCTCAGGGAATGCACATCAGCGACGACGTGAAGGGAACCTCTCCGGAGCGTCTCACCGGTACAGATGTTATGGCGGCGATTGGGACCACCAGCAGCCGTGCGCGCTTCGGCCTGGCGGCGTTCTTCGGTAAAGCGGGAATCAGCAAAACGGATGAACAGCTCGCAGTTCAGGCGCTGGCGCGATATGCGATGGATGTCGCACCGAAGAATGTTCGCAAAGCAGCTGGTGGGCAGTTCGGATGGTGTATGCAGATGCTGGCACAATTTGCCTTTGCTGATTACTCCCGTTCGGCGGCTACCAGCGTGACATGTCATAGTTGCAGCGGTACCGGGTTTATCTCCGGGAATGAGGATGTGGTTAAACATCCTGGTATTTTCGACGCCGACGGTGCCGAAGTGGTGGCTCCGAAGATTAAAAATGAGCTGGTGAATAGGGTTTGCGGAACATGCGGAGGAAAGAAAGTGATCCTTGCCCGGTGCAGGTGTGGAGGTAAAGGCGAAGTGTTGGACCGCAAAGCGACTAAAGACCGCGGCGCACCGGTTTTCAAAACGTGTGAACGTTGCTCTGGTAATGGCTTCTCTGCTATCTCCTCGGCGACGGTACACCGAGCCATTCTGAAGCGTCTCCCGGACCTCCATCAGTCCTCATGGTCACGTAACTGGAAACCATTCTATGAAATGCTGGTGGACACTTTGCGTCAGGGGGAGCGTCATGCAGCAGTAGAATTTGAGAAGGCGACAACTTATTAATATGATCGGAGCAAATAGCGACACTTTTTTGCACGTTAGTGTTGACTTTGCATAAGGTTGTCTTGTAAGCTTCTGATTATGGAGTATAACGCCTGTAGATAATTAACCTCGAAAAGCCCGCCACGTTGCGGGTTTTTTTGTACCCGCATTTCCCGCGCACCGCCCGCGCATTCAATACGTCGAACCAATCCATTTGAAATGAGCCTTTGAGGAAGTCAGTTAGCGCTGGCGAGCCTCGACGGGCTGGTTTCCTGTGCGGCAAAGGTTCATTTCAAAGTAAGGCATACGCATATCATGAGCATCACGCAAGAACGGCTGAAAGAGGTTCTGAAGTACGACCCTTTGACTGGTTTATTTGTTTGGATCAAGCGAACAAACTCTCGGTCTACGCCAGGCAATATAGCCGGGAACGCAGATACGTACGGCTATATCCAGATAATGATCGATAAGAAATTAATCTTCGCTCATCGGTTGGCTTTTTTATACATGGATGGTGCGCTGCCGCCAGCTGATAAGTGTGTCGATCATATCAATGGCAATCCCAAAGATAACCGATGGGACAACTTACGTATCGTTACCCAGTTTGTTAATCAGCAGAACAGGCATAAGGCCAGAAAAGGTGCGAAATCTGGGCTAATTGGAGCAAACTGGTGCAAGGATCGTGGCCTGTGGCGTTCTGCGATTAGCGTCAACGGGAAACGCAAAGATCTCGGTAGTTTCCAAACTGCGGAGTTGGCTCACGAGGCTTACATGAAAGCTAAAGCTGAAATGTGTCGTTAACGCCTACACGAATAAAATAAATTAAGCCCTGCCTGTATTAGTGGGGCTATTTATTTTCTACACAACGGAAATCGCTTTGAGTATGTGACGACATCCCGGTGAGACCAGGCACACTTCCCTGGCGCGGCAAAGCGATACCCATTGTGATGAAGCTCAGCGGCGAGCTAGGGAATAGTTTTGCGGTGAATATTCTGGATAAGTAGCCACAAGGCGCGCGTAACCCAATCGGCAGCGCACCGATGGAAGCTGGTTCGACTCCAGCCTTCACAATCATTACTACGGGCTACCTTCGGGTGGCCTTTTTTGTTTCCCCTCCTTCTGAGAGAACTCACGGCAATGAAGTATTGACCGGCGGAATGATTTCGGCGTAATTTGTTTGTGTGGTGAATCCTTTCTAAGCGAAAGGGCGTTCCAGTCAACTGCTATCTGCAGGTATGCGCGCGGCTTTGCTGACTGGGGTAGAGTCACCGGGAGGCACCCGGCACCATGACAACAACAATACAAGTTTCAAATTCCTTGAGAGCCTGCCATAAAACGCAGGCCTTTTTTTATGGTTTTGCAAACTGCTGCTACGCTTTGAGTTGTGGGAAGTAACTGAATGCCCGGTGGTTCTCCTGGACCGATAGTGAATCAGCCGATACAGCTTCACCTCTGAGCATAAGTCTTACTCACACCTACCTTACAAATAGTCAACTCATTAGCCCGCCATCAACAGCGGGCTTTTATTATTTCCCCTCAAACTTACTGAGAGGATTCATAGCAATTACAGAGGGGGCGTAATGTCCGATCCATTAACCGGCACTGGTGCAGTTCTCGGCGGAGGCCTGCTGGGTTCAGTCCTGTATGGTGTCTTTACTCATACAGATTTCGGCGTGGTGTTTGGAGCGTTTGGTGGTGCGGTGTTTTACGTCGCGACAGCTGCAAACCTTACGCGTGCTCGCCTGGCTGCATATTTCCTTACATCATTCATTGTTGGAGTGCTTGGCGCCGGGTTTGTTGGTTCATGGCTAAATGCTGCCTCGAGTTATGAAAAACCACTGGATGCACTCGGTGCAGTGATTTTGTCTGCACTGTGTATAAAAATCCTAACTTTTCTTAATAACCAGGACCTGAACACCCTGTTCGGTTTTTTCTCACGGTTACGCGGAGGAGGGGGAAATGGTAATTGACCCATCAGCTGTCTTTAACGCGTTTATCTGCTCGGTGATCGTCGTCGTTCTGATGTTCTACCAGCGCCATGGTGCCCGGCACCGTCCTTTCATCTCAATCCTGGCGTATATAACCATCCTGGTTTACGCAGTAATCCCGTGGCAATTCATCTTCGGTCTCTATCGTGACTCCAGTTGGCTGGTGGTGGTGGCAAACCTCCTGATATGCGCAGCTGTTATGAAGGTCCGGGGAAATCTGGCGCGTCTGGTTGATCTACTGAGGCACTAATGAACCAAATACTATTTCAAAAGGCGGCAGGTATAAGCGCCGGTCTAGCCGTGCGCTGGTTTCACTATATCGATGCTGCAATGAAGGAATTCGGCATAACCGCGCCGCTCGATCAGGCCATGTTTATAGCGCAGATGGGCCATGAGTCCGGCGGTTTCACCCGGCTGGTGGAAAATCTGAATTATGCGGCAGAAAACCTGGTACCTACGTTCGGCAAGCATCGCATTACTGCACAGCAGGCCGCTGCACTCGGCAGAACGGCAACGCAACCGGCAAATCAGAAAGCGATAGCCAATCTGGTTTATGGCGGTGAGTGGGGCAAAAAGAACCTGGGCAACCAGGTTGCTGGTGATGGCTGGAAATATCGCGGCCGAGGCCTTAAGCAAATCACCGGGCTTAGCAACTATCGCAACTGCGGCCAGGCTCTCAAACTGGATCTGGTTTCGTATCCCGAACTACTGGAACGAGATGAATACGCTGCGCGCTCCGCCGCATGGTTCTACGTCTCGCACGGATGCCTGCTCCATTCAGGCGATGTGGAGCGCGTCACGCTGCTTATCAATGGCGGCCGTAACGGTCTGGATAAACGCCGTGCGCTGTTTAACCTAGCAAAATCAGTGCTGTTGTGAGGTCACAATGGGGTTTGAAACTTTAATTGGTATTGCTGCAGCTGTCATTGCCGCCATCGCTGGCGCTTTCGGCCTGGGCCATATTCGCGGCACAAGCAAGGCTGAAGCGAAAGCAGATCAGCAGCGCACCGAAGATAACGCAGCGGCAATGGTCGCAGCAGCAGAACGCCGGGTAGAGACAACGAAAGAGGCCAGTAATGTGCAAGAAGCTGTTAAGCGTATGTCTGATGACGATGTTGATCGCGAGCTGCGCGAAAAATTCACCCGCCTCGGTGGTGGTTGATACAGGCTGCCTGTGGTCGCGAATTATCTACCTGACAGACCACGATATCGACGTGCTGGATAAGCAGACGAAGCGCGACATCCTGGCGCATAACAAAGCGTGGCAGGCGAACTGCCAAAAACCAAAAGAAGTGAGGCCCAAGTGATCGCAACCATCGGAACAATTCTTGTTTGGGCTCTAATCGTTGTTGCGGCAGCCGCTGGGCTGTTTTTCGCATTCATCGGCTTTATGTTTTTTATCAGCTGGCCTAAATGAATTCTCCAATATATCAGGAGGTATTATGGATAAAAAAGAGGCCAGCAATGTGGCCCCTTCGACGTTAGACAAATCCATTCAGCGTAGTGCTGAAGCAGCCATATCTAACTATCAGTCGCTGCTGAAGCAATATCAAACGCGGCCTGACGAACAACTTCATTAATCTGTACAGTCTCTTCTGGCTGCATTTTCTCGATTACAGCAAAGGTTTTCTCTAAGTTTGCCCTGAAATCCTTCGCCTGTTGCGCATCCAGCGTAGCGAGCAGGCTACGCACAACGACTTCCAATGCGCTATTTCTCACGCCAGTATCATGAACAGTGAATGGTGCAGTTTCCATGTGTAATCCCTCTTGTTAAGGAGTGGGAAGAATATCATTGTGCCTCGCAATAGCGGGGCTTTTTTCTAACTGAGGAATGAGCATGACAGTAGTTCTGACCACTAAACAGATTGAAGACCTGGCTACCTTCGCAAAAGAAGACGGTGCGCCTCAATACACCATCACCACCGGGACAATCCCGGAATTCGAAGCAGATGATGGTGAAATTATTCCTGAATATTCTGGTCTGATCGCGTATTCAGATTCACTTGAGCGTGGCGTGTTACAACTCGACGATTAAGTGGCCATTACAAAGCTCACCTGCTGGTGGGCTTGATAATGGTTATCCCCACAAGCGGATAAGGCAGCCATTATCCCCTGCAAGGTATAAAACGGCCTCGCACCCGCGGGGTTTTTTAATGCGCATCGCACGCGCACATCCTACTCAGAACCTTTCAGGATGACCCTTGAGGAACCGGCTGGCGTCGGAGCCTTCTGAGGGCTGGATCTCCTGTGCGACAAGGTTCATCACTAAAAGGTAACTCCGATGAGCGGACTTGTTAGAAATGCAGGAAAAACCTGTTCCGTTAATTCATGTGAACGGCCAGCGCATTGCAAAGGCATGTGCCAGATGCATTATCTGCGACTCTATAAAACTGGCTCCCTCGAAGCAAAATCACCACTCGATAGATTGAGCAGCAAGTATATGGTTGATGATTCAACCGGATGCTGGAACTGGCTTGCATATATAAATCCAGACGGATATGGAATGTTTAAACACAAAGGGATGATGACCCTGGCTCACAAAGCCAGTTATGAGCTATTGGTCAAGAATGTTCCTGATGGCTTTGAACTTGATCACCTCTGCCATAACCGAAAGTGTGTTAATCCAAAACACCTCAGGGTGGTTACACACACAGTAAACGTCTGGAACCGAATAAAGCCGGTGAGTTCCACTGGGGTAATGGGCGTATCTATCAGGGAAAGCGGAAAGTACAGGGCAACACTTACGCGAAACGGCGATGTCATTTTTCGAAAGGAATTTGGGACATTATCCGAAGCAACGGCTGCGGTTGAAAAAGCACGATACGAATTTGAGGGGAAATAATGGACGTCATTGTTGATGGGGTTCCTTATGTCCGCGCCGATAGCGTTTCTCACAATAAAATTGGGATCGCGATAACTACGTATAACAGACCGCAGGTACTTGCAAATTCACTTGAGCAACATCGTAAACATTTACCTGCCGGCGCTGTGGTATTCGTCATTGATGACGGGTCCAACCCTCCAGCAAAAGTGCCGGATTGGTGCAAGTTAATCCGGCACGATAAGTCACTTGGGATTGTCGCATCTAAAAATGCCAGCCTTGAATGCCTTATGGACTCAGGATGCGAACATTTATTTTTGTGGGATGACGATGCGTATGCCATCGCCGATAACTGGCATCTTCCCTACATCGAATCACCCGAGCCGCACCTGGCTTACCAGTTTCTCGATCTGGCAGGGACGAATAAGCTGAAGGATATGGCGGTCCTGTACCGGGATGATAAGCACATCGCTTACACCGGGCAGCGTGGCGTGATGCTGTACTACCACCGCAGCGCTATCGAGAAGGTGGGCGGATTCGATCCTGTTTATGGTCGCGGTATGTACGAGCACAGCGACCTCGCCCTACGGATTCATAACGCTGGCCTCACGACGTGGACTTACGCTGATGTCGTGGGTTCAGAAAAGCTGATTTATTCTCTCGATGAGCATGAGGCCGTGGAGCGTTCGGTACCGAAACCAGACCGGCAGGCGCTGGTGGAACGTAACGTTAAAATCCACAACGAACGGCGTGATGCCGGGTTTACCGGTTACGTGGAGTATCGGCGGCAGCGCGACGTGGTTATAACTACGTTACTGACCAGCCAGCCTGACCCTCAGCGCGGCACGAAAATGACGGCCTCGCCTGACATGCTGACCCGGTGGGCGGCCTCGCTTCGGAATTGTGGACGTATTGCGCTGGTGGATGAATTACTGACGGCCCCGGCAGATGT
Organism: Enterobacter sp. 342; assembly: GCF_036663495.1. NCBI lineage: Bacteria > Pseudomonadati > Pseudomonadota > Gammaproteobacteria > Enterobacterales > Enterobacteriaceae > Enterobacter > Enterobacter sp. 342. The sequence goes on along the minus strand of NZ_JAWUEI010000019.1, from coordinate 81,498 downwards.
TGAGCTGTATCTCGTACCTGACGTGAAGATGAATGTCTACTTTCGTCGCTGGCTGCACATCTGGCAGCACCTGCGAGATCACCCGGAATACCGGTTCGTCTGGTGTACTGATGGTACCGATGTCGAAATGCTTCACGCGCCTTGGGAAGAAATGGAGCCCGGAAAGGTGTATGTCGGTTCTGAACCGAAGACCTACGCCGACACCTGGGCGAAACAGAATCATCCTGAGCGTATCTATCAGGAATTCATTGAAGCGCACCGCGGCGATGTGATGCTTAACGCTGGCCTGCTTGGTGGTACTCGCGCTGATGTAATGGCGTTCGCTCACGGCATCATTCGTCTTTACTACCGGATAGAGAGTTATCGCTTCTGGAAGAAAGAACAGGCTGGCGCCGCGGTGGGGGATATGATCGCTTTCTGCATTGTCGCGCAGTCATTTGGCGATCGAGTTGTCACCGGCCCGCGCATCCACACAGTGTTTAAGTCTGATGGTATCGGTAAGGAGTTTGCTTGGTGGAAGCACAAATAAGTGACCAGAAATTAATGAACGATATAAGTCAGCAACAAGGTTTTGATCTGGCAAAACTGAAAAAGATAAATTGTTTTAGTTTTAGCCAGCCAAAACCCAAGCTGATTATCCATCCTAATCATGTTCAGGAAGAGTCTGAGAGTGACGTGAGTGAAAAATAACGTTTCTCATGACTTGTCTGGCGGCCTGTAGATCTAAGTTGTCAACTGCAACCTTAATATGTTCATTGATGTTCATCATTGCGTTGCAATAGCCAGGGCGGGTTGGTATTGAAGTTTTAACTTCGATACCATTTGAAACCAGTGAACCTATAGCTTCTAGCACATTCTCATGAGTGAGGTTATTCATGTTTTCAGAACGCAATGGCTGAAATACAAAACCTGTTTCGTCTTGTTTGATTAGTATTTTTGAACGGTCTGGGCGCATGTCATCACGAAGGAAAGGCATCACCCGCCAGCCGCAATACCATGTCCGACAAACATCAGGCCTTTGATCATAGATACTGCAGCCTGTTTGGTTAGATAGGTAAGGGCAGCGTACATCTGCTTTCTTTGTTAACGCTGGGTTTTCAATCCGCAAGTTTATGCAGCAAACATTGCACTCATTGCACTGCCGATCTGCAACTAAGTAATCACTTAACGACATCTTGGCCTCATTAGTGTGATAGGAAAGTCTCAAGCTTTGTTTGCCCATACTTTATAGATGGGTAATGTTCATTCATATCCTGACAAATGATCAGTAGCCGCCATCGTGCGGCTTTTTTATTGGAGATTTGCTGGTGGCTGAAGACATAAAGTTTGTGGTGGTCGGCCATCACACCCGCTTAAGTAATGCACAACGTCTTGCTGCGCTGCTGGATGCCCATCTGCTTATTGATGACGGTAACCAAGGTGCGAACTGGAATCATCGCCGCGCGCTTGAGTGGGCAGCAGAACAAACCTGCCGGGTAGTGGTGCTGGAAGACGACGCGATACCGGTACCCGGATTCATCGAAAAGGTAACCGACTGGTTAGCGCGCTGCCCGGATGACCTTCTGAGTTTTTACCTCGGAACTGGTCGGCCTCCTCAGTATCAGAAAGAGATTGCCGGAATGCTGGTGGAATCAGACAGAGTAAACGCTGATTACCTTGTTCTTAGCAAACTGATTCACGGCGTATGTTATAGCCCTCCTCAGGGCAGGCTGGCGCGCATGCTTAACGCATGGAATAAAACGCTGGCAGCTGATTACGCCGTCGGTGAGGCATTCGGTGGCCGGGTGATTTATCCGTGTTACTCGCTGGTGGATCACGCTGACCTCCCGACGGTTGAGCGTCACCCTGACAACGAACCGAGGACGGAACGCCGCCGCGCATGGAGACTGGCATGAACAAAGAGCCCCGCGTATATGGCAGCCGATGGGATAAGGCCCGTCTGCGTTTCCTGCAGCAGCACCCACTATGTGTGATGTGCGAGCAGCAGGGGCGCATAACCCCAGCAACGGTGGTTGACCATATCGAGCCCCACAAACTTAAAGATGCGCTTAAGTCAGGTAACCCTCTGGCCATATCGAAAGCACAGCACCTGTTCTGGAGTAAAGAGAACTGGCAGCCACTGTGCAAAGCGCATCATGACTCAACGAAACAGAGAATGGAGAAGAGCGGCGCGGTAATAGGCTGTGATGCCAACGGCTACCCGCTCGATCCTGCGTCTCACTGGAGCACGTAATGAAAGACCTCATCATTGAATACCGAGACGGTAAGTTTGTTCAGCTGGCGATTGATGGCGTGGAGATGAAGCACGTAACGTCTATCCAGTTCTCCCACACCGTAGGCGAGAACGTACCGACACTGACCGTCTCAGGGCATGTGTGGTCCGAGTACGGGAAAGGCGATCAGAAACTCGAACAGGTTGATAAACAGACGTCCTGGAATGATGAAGTGAAGCGGATAATGAATGAGTGAAATCATTTCATATGCAATGAAATCAAATGAGAACGAATCGCATCAGGGCAGGGGGGGGATCAAATCTTCAAAACCTTTGCCCCAAATGACCGCCGCCAAAGTTTGATTTTAACGCTAACCCGATTTTTTTAGTTTTAAGGTGTTGACATATGGCAGATAAACGAACCCGTTCCGACAGTTCGGCGGCAGCGGTTCAGGCCATGAAAAATGCAGCAGTGGACACCATCGATCCTCCGTCCCATGCAGGTTTGGAAAAAAAAGCCGAACCATTCTGGCATGACAATATCAGATCGAAAGCTCTGGACAGCTGGACGCCAGCCGACCTTCTGGCCGCCGTAGAACTGGCAAATAACCAGCTCTATCTCACCGTTTTACGCAGAGATTTGCGTAAAGAAGAACGCGCGCGCGGTGAAGCGAGAAATGAGGCACTGATTAAAAATCTCCGCAAACAAATTCCTGATTTGCAGCGAACTATCCTGGCTCAGCGCCGTGACCTGCAGATCCATTCCCACGCAACCAACGGTGAAAGCCGCGACCAGAAGAAACGCAATCAGAATGATCGTGATGCACGAAACACGAAAAACGAGCATCAGGACCAGGACGACAACCTGATCGCCTTTCCCAAGCACGGATAAAAGACTATGACGCGAGGTGAGCGTGTAATAGCGTTCATTGAGCGCTATTGCATCGTGCCGGAAGGCAAGCTTCTGGGTAAGCCTATGAGGCTTGATCCCTTCCAGAAAGAATTCATCCTGGCGGTTTACGACAATCCAGTCGGAACCGATAAAGCGATACTGAGCATCGCGCGCAAAAACGGAAAGACAGGGCTGATAGCCGGTATCCTGTTGGCGCATCTGGTGGGGCCAGAGGCGGTACAGAATACCCAGATCGTAAGCGGCGCGCTTAGTCGCGAGCAGGCATCCATCGTTTTCAACCTCGCGGTGAAGATGGTGAACCTGAACCCGGACCTGCAGGTGTTAGTGCATATAATTCCCAGTGGCAAAAAGCTAATAGGGTTGCCGTGTAATGTCGAATACAAGGCGCTATCTGCTGAGGGTAAAACCACACACGGCCTTTCCCCGATTCTGGCGATTCTGGACGAAACCGGACAGGTAAGGGGGCCGCAGGATGATTTTATCGACGCGATTACTACAGCCCAGGGTGCGCATGAGAATCCGCTTCTTATCGTTATCAGCACCCAGGCGGCGAACGATGCCGACCTGTTGAGCATCTGGATTGATGATGCGGTCAAATCGAAAGACCCACACATTGTCTGCCACGTTTACGAAGCGCCAAAAGACGCTGATATCAGTAAGCGAGAATCCTGGCTTGCTGCGAACCCGGCGCTGGGAACGTTCAGATCTGAAAAAGACATGGCGCGCCAGGCTGAAATGGCAGGCCGAATGCCAAGCTTTGAGAACACTTTCCGCAACCTCAACCTTAATCAGAGAGTGTCGACCGTATCGCCGTTTATCTCCCGCAGCGTGTGGGAGTTGTGCGGTGGAGTACCGGTTAACACACCGAGGAAATGGTATGCCGGGCTGGATCTGTCGGCCAGGAACGACTTAACGGCGCTGGTTATCGCTGGTGAGGCTGATGATGGTGTCTGGGATATCTTTCCCTTCTTCTGGACCCCACAAAAGACATTGGAAGCACGGTCCAAAACAGACCGCGCGCCCTATGACGTATGGGCAAGGGAGGGGCTTTTGCGTACCACGCCCGGTGCGTCCGTCGATTACTCATTCGTGGTCGCCGACATCGCCGAAATCATCGGTGATTTTGACCTCACTTCGATGGCCTTCGACCGATGGCGCATTGACCAGTTCAGGAAAGAGGCTGACGACATCGGCCTGAGCCTTCCGCTGGTCGAGTTCGGCCAGGGCTTTAAGGATATGGGCCCGGCTGTAGACACCCTTGAGTCACTGATGCTTAACGGGCGGGTGAGGCATGGCATGCACCCGGTGTTAACCATGTGTGCCTGGAACGCGGTGATCGTAAAAGATGCTGCTGGCAACCGTAAGCTGGATAAATCCAAAGCAACGGGCCGTATTGATGGCATGGTCGCAATGACAATGTCCGTTGGTGCTGCTAATGGGGAAGTTACCGAACAGGGTGGTGACTTCGACGACTTCATTTTCCGACCGCTGAGCATGTGATGGAAGAACCTAAATACACGATTGACCTGCGAACCAATAACGGCTGGTGGGCAAGGCTGCAGTCCTGGTTTGTCGGCGGGCGTTTAGTCACCCCAAATCAGGGCTCACAAACGGGCCCCGTTTCGGCCCACGGACACCTGGGCGATTCATCCATTAACGATGAACGGATACTGCAAATTTCGACGGTGTGGCGCTGCGTGAGCCTGATTTCAACGCTCACGGCATGCTTACCGCTTGATGTCTTCGAAACCGACCAGAATGACAACCGTAAAAAAGTGGGTTTGAGCAATCCGCTGGCGCGACTGCTGCGCTACTCACCGAATCAGTACATGACCGCCCAGGAATTCAGGGAGGCCATGACGATGCAGCTCTGTTTCTACGGTAACGCGTATGCACTGGTGGACCGCAACAGCGCGGGTGACGTGATAAGCCTTCTCCCGCTTCAGTCTGCCAATATGGATGTGAAACTCGTGGGAAAAAAAGTGGTTTATCGCTATCAACGCGACAGCGAATACGCCGACTTTTCGCATAGAGAGATTTTTCACCTTAAAGGCTTCGGATTCACCGGGCTGGTCGGCCTGTCACCCATTGCTTTTGCCTGTAAATCGGCAGGTGTGGCAGTTGCGATGGAGGACCAGCAGCGAGATTTCTTTGCCAACGGCGCCAAGTCTCCGCAAATCCTCTCAACCGGCGAAAAAGTGCTAACTGAACAGCAGCGCTCGCAGGTCGAAGAGAACTTCAAAGAGATCGCCGGCGGTCCGGTTAAAAAACGCCTCTGGATTCTGGAAGCGGGCTTTTCCACATCGGCAATTGGCGTAACGCCGCAGGATGCCGAAATGATGGCGTCCCGAAAATTTCAGGTAAGTGAACTGGCGCGATTCTTTGGCGTACCGCCTCACCTTGTCGGCGACGTCGAGAAATCAACAAGCTGGGGATCGGGCATCGAGCAGCAGAATCTCGGCTTCCTGCAGTACACCCTGCAGCCCTATATCTCCCGGTGGGAAAACAGCATTCAGCGGTGGCTTATTCCTGCTAAGGATGTTGGCCGCATTCATGCTGAGCACAACCTCGACGGCCTGCTGAGGGGCGATTCGGCATCCCGCGCTGCCTTTATGAAGGCAATGGGAGAGGCAGGGCTACGCACCATCAACGAGATGCGACGAACGGACAACCTCCCGCCATTGCCGGGTGGCGATGTGGCAATGCGCCAGTCGCAATACGTGCCGATCACCGATTTAGGAACCAACAAAGAGCCCCGTAATCACGGGGCTTAATTTTTATGGGGGCCGTAATGCCTGAGATCGTAAAAACGCTGTCCTTCGACGAGACAGAAATCAAATTCACCGGTGACGGTAAACAGGGGATTTTTGAAGGCTACGCCTCTGTTTTTAATAACACCGATTCCGATGGCGACATCATTCTGCCCGGGGCGTTTAAAAACGCACTGGCGAACCAGACCCGCAAAGTGGCGATGTTTTTCAACCACAAGACGTGGGAGCTGCCGGTTGGTAAATGGGACAGCCTGGCCGAAGACGAAAAAGGCCTGTATGTGCGCGGTCAACTTACCCCAGGGCACAGCGGCGCCGCCGACCTGAAAGCGGCAATGCAGCACGGTACGGTTGAAGGTATGTCGGTTGGCTTTTCCGTTGCGAAAGACGATTACACCATCATTCCAACAGGCCGCATTTTTAAGAATATCCAGGCTCTGCGTGAAATTAGCGTCTGCACTTTCCCCGCCAACGAACAGGCTGGCATCGCAGCCATGAAGAGTGTCGATGGCATTGAAACGATTCGTGATGTGGAGAACTGGCTGAGGGATTCAGTCGGGCTCACCAAATCACAGGCAGTTGGGTTAATAGCCCGGTTTAAGTCAGCGATTCGGAGCGAGTCCGAGGGCGACGGAAACGAAGCACAAATCAACGCTCTGCTTCAGAGCATTAAATCTTTCCCTTCCAATTTAGGTAATTAATTATGTCTGAACTCGCTCTCATTCAAAAAGCAATCGAAGAATCCCAGCAGAAAATGACCCAGCTGTTCGATGCGCAGAAAGCTGAAATCGAAAGCACGGGCCAGGTTTCCAAACAGCTGCAGTCCGACCTGGCAAAAGTACAGGAAGAACTGTCCAAATCCGGTACACGCCTCTTCGATCTGGAACAGAAACTGGCTTCCGGTGCTGAAAATCCGGGTGAGAAGAAATCCTTCTCTGAACGTGCTGCTGAAGAGCTCATCAAGTCATGGGACGGTAAACAGGGCACCTTCGACGCGAAGACGTTTAACAAGTCTCTCGGCAGTGACGCTGATTCTGCTGGCTCACTGATCCAGCCGATGCAGATCCCTGGCATCATCATGCCGGGCCTGCGCCGTCTGACTATTCGTGACCTGCTGGCTCAGGGCCGAATTTCCAGCAACGCTCTCGAATACGTGCGTGAAGAGGTGTTTACCAATAACGCCGACGTAGTGGCAGAGAAGGCGCTTAAGCCAGAGTCGGATATCACCTTCAGCAAACAGACCGCGAACGTAAAGACCATCGCGCACTGGGTGCAGGCATCACGTCAGGTGATGGACGATGCGCCAATGCTGCAGTCCTACGTTAACAACCGCCTCATGTACGGTCTGGCACTGAAGGAAGAAGGTCAGCTGCTGAACGGCGACGGCACCGGGGATAACCTGGAAGGTCTGAACAAAGTGGCAACCGCCTACGACACCTCGCTGAATGCCACTGGCGACACCCGCGCTGACATTATCGCTCACGCTATTTACCAGGTGACAGAGTCTGAGTTTAGCGCTTCCGGTATCGTCCTGAACCCGCGCGACTGGCACAACATCGCGCTGCTGAAAGACAACGAAGGCCGCTATATCTTCGGTGGTCCTCAGGCGTTTACCAGCAACATCATGTGGGGCCTGCCAGTGGTTCCTACTAAGGCGCAGGCCGCAGGCACCTTTACGGTGGGCGGATTTGATATGGCCTCACAGGTGTGGGATCGCATGGATGCCACCGTGGAAGTCAGCCGTGAAGACCGCGATAACTTCGTGAAAAACATGCTGACCATCCTCTGTGAAGAGCGCCTGGCGCTGGCGCACTATCGCCCGACGGCAATCATCAAGGGCAGTTTCTCTTCTGGCTCATGATGGAGGGGGCGGGGAGACCCGCCCTTTTAACGTATGGCGATAGATGTTCTGGATGTAATTGGCCTCCGCCTGTTTAAGCAGCAGATTGAATTTGAGGAAGACGACAGGGACGAGCTGATTACCCTGTACGCTCAGGCAGCTTTTGACTACTGCATACGCTGGTGCGATGAACCAGCATGGAAAGTTGCAGCTGATATTCCTGCAGCCGTTAAGGGCGCCGTTCTCCTTGTCTTTGCTGACATGTTTGAACACCGCACCGCGCAAAGCGAAATACAGCTATATGAGAACGCTGCAGCAGAACGCATGATGTTCATCCATCGCAACTGGCGCGGTAAATCTGAACCTGAGGAGGGCTCCTGATGGAACCTGGACGATTCAGGCACCGGGTAAAAATTCTCACCTTCACGACTTCGCGCGATCCATCTGGTCAGCCGGTTGAATCGTGGACAGGTGGCAACCCGGTCCCGGCTGAGGTAAAGGGGATCAGCGGCAGAGAGCAGCTTTCAGGCGGCGCGGAAACGGCGCAGGCAACGATTCGCGTCTGGATGCGCTTCAGGTCAGAGCTGAATGCCTCTTCTCGTCTGGAAGTGCTCAGCGGCCCGTATAAAGGTCAGGTGCTAAATATCATCGGTCCTCCTGTAGCAAATGCGACTGGCACTCGCCTGGAAATTCTTTGCAAAACGGGAGCTGAAAAATGATTGAAACGAGCCTCGACTTTTCTGGTTTAAATGACATCGCAAAAGACCTTGAGGCGCTCAGCCGCGCTGAGAATAACAGGGTTCTGCGTGATGCCACGCGCGCCGGCGCCGAAGTGCTTAAGGAAGAAGTGATCGCCCGTGCACCGGTGCGCACCGGGAAACTGAAAAAAAACGTGGTGGTGGTGACCCAAAAAAGCCGCCGCCGCGGGGAAATTTCTTCCGGTGTCCACATTCGTGGTGTTAACCCGCGCACCGGAAACAGCGATAACACGATGAAGGCGAATAACCCGAGAAACGCCTTTTACTGGCGCTTTGTAGAGCTGGGCACTGCGAACATGCCTGCACATCCGTTTGTGCGACCCGCTTACGATACGCGCGAGGAAGAGGCCGCCAGCGTCGCCATTGCCAGGATGAATCAGGCTATTGATGAGGTATTGAGCAAGTGAATGAAGATAATATCTACGCCTTGCTTTCTCCCCTGGCAGAGGGGCGGGTATACCCCTATGTTGCGCCATTAGGTAGTGACGGGAAACCGTCTGTCTCTCCACCCTGGATTATCTTTTCCATCGTCGATGATGTTTCCGCTGACGTGCTGTGTGGCCAGGCAGAGAGCAGGGTTTCCGTTCAGGTCGATGTGTATTCCACAACGATCACTGAATCACGATCCCTGAGAGATTTGGTGCTCGCTTCGCTTGAGCCGTTAACCCCTACAGAGGTGGTAAAAATCCCCGGGTACGAGCCAGATTATCGGCTCTACCGTGCCACCCTGGATTTTAAAGTTACCCCCTGACAATTAATTCACCCACGAACCCGCCTGATGGCGGGTTTTCTTTTTCCAGGAGACAGCTATGTCTGCACTTTATGAAAAATCGCAGCTGACGAAGATCCTTATTTCCTCCCTGCCAGCCACCAAAGAAACGATGGATTCCGCAACCTTCCTCGATCTGAGTTGCACCATCAAAGAAATTCAGTTCACCGGTGGTCAGAAGCAGGATATCGACGTAACAACACTTTGCTCTACCGAGCAGGAGAACATCAACGGCCTGCCTTCTCCGTCAGAAATCTCTCTGTCCGGCAACTTCTACAAGAATCCGGCGCAGGACGCCTTGCGTGATGCGTATGACAACGATACGACCTACGCTTTCCAGGTCATTTTCCCGTCCGGCAAGGGCTTTAAGTTCCTGGCTGAAATCCGCCAGCACACCTGGTCTTCCGGTACCAACGGCGTAGTGGCGGCAACGTTCTCCCTGCGCCTGAAAGGTAAGCCTGAAAACATCGAGTCTGGCTCCTGAGAGGTCGCATGAAGAATATTAAAAATCTCGCCCTGGCTAAGATGTCGGGTTTTCGTCATAAGACGGTCGCCGTTCCTGAGTGGGAAGGCGTCAAAGTGGTTCTTCGTGAGCCGTCTGGTGAAGCCTGGCTGCGCTGGCAGGAAGTGGTGAAAGCGGGTGCTGATGATGAAAATGTGTCGGTATCGGAAAAGGCACACCGTAATCTTTGCGCTGACGTGGTGCTCTTCATTGACGTTCTGTGTGACACCAATAAGCAACCGGTATTCAGCGTAGACGAAGAAGAGCAGGTGCGTGAAATCTACGGTCCCGTCCATTCACGCCTGCTCAAACAGGCGCTTGACCTGATCAACAACGCGGACGAAGCGCGGGAAAAGTCTCAACCCCCGGCGTAAAGTTTCTGATGTCGCTTGCGCTCCGGATGGGGCGCACGCTCTCAGAGCTTCGGCAGAATATGACGGCAAGCGAGCTTCTGATGTGGATTGAGTTCGACAGGCAAAGTCCGGTTGGCGATATCCGTGGCGACATTCAGGCAGCCCAGCTCGTCTCTGCCATCTACGGTTCTCAGGGGGCAAAAGTACCGCTGGACGATGCGATCCTGCGCTGGGGTGGTGACGAGCAATCAGCACCGAAGGATCCGTTTGCGGGACTTGAGGCTGCTTTAATGGCTGCATCAAATTAGGGCGGTAAACCGCCCGTAACTTAGTTTATTTGCGATAATATAAAAACTATAAAGCCTATAAGAACTATAGCCCCTATAACTTTACCAATGTTCTCTGCTACATTTTCTGTCTGTTGTGCCTGCGCATTCAATTCTGAAGTTTTATCTAAAATGGTATCAGTAATTGCGTTAAATTCTTCGGAAAGAGTATTGTAAATAGAAACTTGAGCCTCTTCCGGCTCATTTTCAAAAAAATCGTTGATGACATCATTGCTCTCAAGTGTGGCTATATGAATATTCTCACCTAAAGAGGATATATAATCAAAATAGTCACACTGAGTTTTTGCTAACCCCCTTATTTTTAGGCGGTTAGGCTTATAGGAAAGCGTTCCATCTTCCTTTTCCCTAACTTCGTAGTAGTCATCCGGGTTGCCGGGAACTTCAAAGTTCAAGCTCAACATATATGTCTCCATGTGCAAAAAAAATCAAGCCTCTCAGGTGTTAGTCCGAGTGGCTATTCTATTTTCATTATTAAGGTACAAGAGATGGCGGCTCTACGCGAACTAATAATTAAAATCTCCGCGAACTCTCAGTCTTTCCAGAGTGAGATTGCTCGCGCCTCACGAATGGGGCAGGATTATTACCGCACCATGCAGAATGGCGGTCGGCAGGCCGCTGCTGCTGCCAGAGAGAGCGAAAGGGCGCTCTCTGATTTGACTGCCGGATTTGCATCTGCTGGAAGGGCTGCTGCCGCAGCTACGGCAGCTTTTGCAACTGGTAAAATTGTGCAGATTGCTGATGAGTGGAACTCCGTAAACGCTCGTCTTAAACAGGCATCATCTTCTGCTGATGATTTTGCCGCTTCACAGCGTCAGTTAATGGAAATCAGCCAAAGAACCGGCACGGCATTTTCAGATAACGCAAACCTTTTTTCCCGTGCAGCAGCCTCAATGCGCGAGTACGGTTATAGCTCTGACGAAGTTCTGAAAATTACCGAAGCTGTCTCTACCGGCCTCAAACTTTCTGGGGCTAACACTCAGGAGGCGAGCTCTGTTATTACTCAGTTCAGCCAGGCGCTCGCACAAGGCGTTCTTCGTGGTGAAGAATTTAATGCCGTTAACGAAGCCGGTGATCGGGTAATCCGCGCTCTGGCTGCGGGAATGGGTGTAGCCCGTAAAGACCTCAAGAGCATGGCTGACCAGGGACAGCTTACGATCGATAAGGTTGTCCCAGCTTTAATGAGCCAGTTAGGAGCATTGCAGGGCGAATTTGCCAGCATGCCACAAACGGTTTCCGGATCCCTTCAAAAAGTAACTAACTCATTCATGGCCTTGGTGGGCGGTGTAAACCAGGCAACCGGTGCTACTGATGCGTTGTCTGGCGGATTGGATAATGTTGCCCAGACGCTTGATTCTTTTACTTCATCAGCAGTGAGCGGCGCTCTGAATGACGTTGCTGACAATATGTCAACAATTACAACAGTCGCTGGGGCGCTTGTTGGTGTTGGGTTGGCAAGATACCTCAGCGGAGTTGTAACCAGCGCCAGTAGCGCAACAGGTGCGCTAATTTCAGCTGCGAAATCAGAGGTTGCCCTTGCTGTCGCGCAGGATAAAGCGGCTCAGTCTGCTGTTGCAGCTTCAAGGGCAGAAGTTTATCGAGCCCAGCAAGCTGTTCAAAGATCGCGAAGTGCAGATGTTCAGGCCGCTCAGCAAGAAAAAATTGCGGCAGCGGAAGCCAAAGTCACAGCAGCTCAAGCCAGGCTGACCACTGCTCTTGCAAGTGGCTCCGCCACAGAAAAAGTCAGGGCCAGAACTGCGCTTGAGCGTGCGCAGGCAGGGCTGGTGGCTGCAAAAAATGCCGACGCTCAGGCTATTGCTGAAAGACGGCTGGCTTCTGCGGAGGCAGCCAGAGACAGGAATCTGGCAAATCGCGTCTCCACCCAGCGAAATCTCAACAATGTAACATCAGTTGGTACTCGCCTGATGAGTGGTGCACTTGGTCTCATCGGTGGAGTTCCTGGTTTAGTTATGTTGGGTGCTGGAGCCTGGTATGCGATGTATCAAAACCAGGAGCAGGCACGTCGCTCTGCCCAGGAATACGCCAGTCAAATCGACGAAATACGAGAAAAAACTTCCCGCATGTCTTTGTCTGAAACAGACGACAATAGGGGGAGAACTGTTGGTGCTCTGGTAGAGCAAAATCGTTTGGTTGATGAGCAAGCCAAAAAGGTTGGTGAGCTGAAGAACCAGATCGACGATTTGAATGCATCGCGTGGAAAACCGGGCATTACCAGCGAGAACGATGCAAATATACTGAGAGCGATAGCTATCGTTACGGATCAACTTGCTGTTGAAGAGGGAAAATTAAATGACATGCGAGATAAATCTCGCGGCATACAGCAGGCTCTCGAAGAAATTGAGCGACGTCGCAATGATTTAATACGCGAACAAGCCTGGCGACAGAATGCGGTATATCAGTCGATGATCATGATGAATGGTCAGCATACTGAATTTAACCGTCTGCTGGGGCTGGGAAATCAGCTATTAATGGCCCGGCAAGGGCTGGCTAACGTCCCGCTCAGACTTCCTCAGGCCGACCTCGACAAAAAGCAAACTGATGCCCTCGAAAAGAGCCGCCGGGATCTGGAGTTGTCACGCCTGAAGGGTGAAGCAAAAGAGCGCCTGCGACTGAGTTATGCAGCCGATGACCTGGGGTTAACCAGTGATCCGCAATTCCAGACAGGCCGTCAGGAGTTGATTAATAACGGTCTTGCTGAATGGCGGAATAATGAGGCCAACAAACCTAAGGCGAAGGGTGGTAAAACCGAAGGCGAGAAAACCGAGGATGTGTATAAGCGCCTTATCAAGCAGCAAAAAGAGCAGATTGCCCTGCAAGGCCAGAATACTGAACTGGCGAAGGTTAAATACCAGGTCAGCCAGGGCGAACTTGCTTCTCTGACAGAAGCCCAGAAAAAGACGGTATTGCAGAATGCTGCGCTGATTGACCAGGTTAAATTACGTGAGCAACTGCGAAATTACGAATCCAACCTTGCCGACAGTAACGCCAGCGCCCGCGCAGCCAATGAAGCGCAACTGCTGGGATACGGGCAGGGCTCCCGGTTCCGTGAAAGACTTCAGGAGCAGTTCAATCTGCGTAAGGAGTTTGAGCAGAAGAATACCGATCTTCTCCGCCAGCGTCAGGCTGGTGAAATCGACGAGACGTTCTATCAGCAGGGGCTGGCACTTAATAAGCGCTACCTCGAAGAGCGCCTGCGCGACCAGGAGGGATATTACGCAGCTTCTGATGCGCAGCGTGACGACTGGATGACGGGACTGTCTGAGGGTTATGCGAACTGGGTGGACGAAGCTACTGATTATTCTTCCATGGCTGCTGACGGCATGAAGCAGGCCATGGGTGGCGCGGTCACCACGATCACCGACATGCTCAATGGCAACGTTGACAGCTGGAAGGACTGGGGCGTGAGCGTACTGAAGATCATCCAGAACGTTCTGGTGAACATGGCTGTTGCTAATGGCGTGAGCTCAATTGGATCACTGTTCAGTTTTGGTGCCTCGTCAGCCGCAACCGCCAGCAGCGGTACCGCTATTCAGAATGCCGGCGCGAACTTTACCTTTAATGCGAAGGGTAATGTTTACGACTCTCCGTCCCTGAGCGCTTACAGCAATGGCGTTTTCCAGACGCCTCAGCTGTTTGCTTTTGCCAAAGGCGCAGGGGTTTTTGCCGAGGCTGGTCCGGAAGCCATTATGCCGCTTACGCGCGCCGCTGATGGTTCGCTGGGAGTTCGGGCAGTTGGTACTCCGCAGGTCTCCGGCGGTGTGCCTTCAGTTAACTTCGGCGATATCAATATTCAGGGTGGATCACCACAGGCAGCCAGTCAGGGAACCGCCGGAGCAGCAGGCAGGCAGCTTAAGGATGCCATCACTGGTGTCATTAACGAACAGGCCAGCATGCCGGGCTCGCCTCTGTGGCGATTAATCAAGGGAGTTTAACCATGGCAGTCGAAACCTTCAGCTGGTGCCCAAAGGTTACCTCTCAGGTTGATACAAGTTTTCGTACCCGAAAGGCGCAGTTTGGCGATGGCTATACACAGGTGGCCGGGGACGGCATCAACCCGGTAACACCTCAGTGGAGTGTGAGCTTTACCGGCGATGAGGCTTACATTCAGGCCATTAAAAACTTTCTGAACAGACATGCAGGGTGGAAGTCATTTATCTGGAAGCCACCGCTTGAGCCTTCAGGTTTATGGCGCGCGGAATCCTTCCAGATATCTACCCACGGCAACAAAAAATACACCCTCAGCAGCACATTCATACAGGCATACCATCCATGAGTATTTCATCTGATGTCCAGAAACTGGAGCCGGGTAAGCGCGTCCGCCTGATTGAGGTAGACGGCTCAGCGTTCGGTGCGGGTATTCTTCGCTTTCACAACGAGACAATCCCGCATACCGAGGCGGAAATCATCGCCGCAGGCGGCGACGAGTCAAAACTTGAGCCGAAGTCAGTGTGGTGGCAGGGGCAGGAGTATGGCGCGTGGCCGTATGAACTGACCGGCATATCTGTAAGCAGTGACGGCCAGAGTTCACGGCCGTCACTCACTGTTGCAAACATCAGCGGTACGATTGGCGCGCTGTGCCGCAGGTTTCAGGGGATGGCTAAAGCAAAGGTGATCATCCATGACACCTTCGCTCACTACATGGACGCAAGAAATTTTCCTGGCGGGAACCCGACTGCGAATCCCAACGAGGAGCGCAAACAGGTTTATTACATCGACCGTAAATCAGGGTCAGACGATGAAACCGTAGAGTTTGAGCTTTCAAGTCCAGCCGATTTGCGAGGGCAACTCATTCCGACCCGGCAAATTCAGCCAATGTGCACGTGGTGCATGCGGGGCTGGTACAAAACCGGGAACGGCTGCACCTACGCCGGGCAAAACGGCTGGTTCGATAAAGACGGCAATCGGGTGGACGATCCTTCACAGGATGTTTGCTCCGGATTGCTGTCAACGGGCTGTAAACCTCGCTTCGGAGAGAATGAACAGCTGGATTATGGCGGGTTCCCCGGCTCTTCACTTCTGAGAGGATAATCATGCGCGACAAAACAGTTAGCGCCATTCTGGCGCATGCCGCCGCATCCTTCCCCGAGGAGTGCTGTGGCGTGGTTATTCAGAAGGGGCGGGTGGAGAAATACATCCCCTGCAAAAATAATGCTGAGTCGCCGACTGAGCAATTTGAACTTAATCCTGAGGATTATGCGGCCGCTGAAGAGCAGGGCACTGTGGTGGCGATCGTCCACAGCCATCCCGGCGACGGGGCAACAACTCAGCCGAGCGAGCTCGACATGCTGATGTGTGATGCCACGGAACTGCCCTGGATTATTGCATCGTGGCCGGAGGGCGACATTCGCACCGTCATGCCTCGCGGAGACCGTCCCCTCACAGGGCGCCAGTTTGTACTCGGGTATGCAGACTGCTGGTCTCTCATCATGGACTATTTCCGCATCGAGCACGGCATTGAACTGCCCAACTACAGCGTAGATCGCCACTGGTGGGAGCAGGGTGAAAACCTCTATATGGATAACTGGCAGGAATGCGGTTTCCGTGAGTACGACGGTCCCGCTCAGCCAGGTGACATGGTTATCATGCAGGTTCAGTCCACCGTCCCGAACCATGCCGGGATTTTGCTTGATGGCAACATGCTACTGCATCACATGTATGGCCAGCTAAGCCAGCGTATTCCCTACGGTGGCTATTACCGTGACCGTACCATCAAAATTCTGCGTTATAAGGATTTGATGTAATGGAAAGAAAAACCGTTATCAAACTCAGCGGCTCAATGGCTCAGCGATTTGGCAGGACACATCGCCGTGCACTAACGTCCGCCAGCGAAGTTTTCAGGGCGCTTTCTAACACTATTGATGGATTTGATTCCTACCTGCGCGAGACCAGAGCGAAAGGGCTGGACTTTGTCATCTTCCGAAACCAAATAAACATAGGCAAGGAAGAGTTTGATCTTCTTGGGCCTGGTGATGAGCTCCGCATTATCCCTGTCATACGCGGTAGTAAAAGGGCGGGGCTCTTTCAAATTGTTACTGCCGCCGCAATTGCGGCCTTTACCTGGTGGAACCCAATAGGATGGGCAGCAAGCACACAAATGGCACTATATGCCGCAGCTGGCTCTATGGCCGTTGGCGGTGTAGTGCAAATGCTCTCTCCTCAGGTCTCAGGTCTGCGAATGCGGCAAGATCCTGATAACAAACCTTCCTATGCGTTTGGTGGACCCGTTAATACGACAGCTTCCGGTAATCCCGTTCCCCTGCTTTATGGTCAGCGAGAAATAGGCGGCGCTATTATCTCCGCCGGGATATATGCAGAAGATCAGCAATAAACCAAACCACCCACTGTAAGCCACCTAACGGTGGCTTTTTTTATGGATGCGATATGACGACGACAATCATCAAAGGCCGCGGCAAAGGTGGCAGCAATCAGACCCGAACGCCTGTTGAGGCACCGGACAGCATTCAGTCCATTGCCAGGGCAAAAGTGCTTATTGCTCTTGGGGAGGGGGAGTTCGCCGGTGGGCTTGATGGTAAAAATATTTTCCTTGGTGACTCATCTTCATACACGCCTCTCCAGAACGCCGACGGAAGTTACAATTTCAATAATGTAAAATACGAGTTCCGTTCCGGTACTCAGGACCAGGATTACATTCAGGGCTTTCCGGGCATTGAAAACGAACTTCAGGTTTCATATGAGCTGAAACAGGCTGTGCCGTACGTGCGCGCGGTATCCAACACGCAGCTCTCTGCGCTGCGAATTCGCCTGGGATGGCCAACTCTTTTACTCCAGAAAAACAACGGCGATAAAGTCGGCACCCGCGTTGAGTATGCTATCGATCTGTCGGTCGATGGCGGGCCGTATGAAACGGTGGTTAACGGTGCTGTTGATGACAAAACCACGTCGCTTTATGAGCGCAGTCACCGCGTCAATCTTCCGAAAGCCTCGACTGGATGGCAGTTGCGGGTTCGCAGAATCACGCCGGATTCCACGAGCGTGAATATCGTCGACACCATGCGCGTTGTGGCCGTTACTGAAATTATTGACGCCAAACTTCGCTACGTTAACACAGCGCTGCTGTATGTAGAGTTTGACGCAAAGCAGTTCCCTAATGGCATTCCTCAGGTTGTGTGTAATCCGAAAGGGCGAATCATCCGTGTACCTGATACTTATGATCCCGAAACCCGCACTTATTCTGGTACATGGGAGGGCGTATTTAAATGGGCGTGGACGGATAACCCTGCCTGGATTTATTACGACATCATTCTGAACGAGCGCTTCGGGCTGGGTCAAAGAATCGATGCGACTCAGATAGACAAATGGGAACTTTATCGCATCGCCCAGTATTGCGATCAACTGGTACCAGACGGCAAGGGCGGCAGCGGGACGGAGCCTCGTTTTCGTTGCAACGTTTATATCCAGGACCGTAATGACGCCTGGACCGTACTTCGTGATCTGGCGGGTATATTTCGCGGCATGACGTACTGGGGCGACAATAAGATGTATGTCCTGGCCGATATGCCCCGGGATGTGTGGCACATCTACAACCACGCCAGCGTTGTTGAAGGAAAATTTACCTTTGCGGACCCGAGTGAAACCACCCGAAACACTGCCGCGCTGGTGAACTGGTCAGACCCTGCCAACCACTACAAAGATACGCCTGAGCCTGTTTACGATAGCGATCTGGCCATGCGTTTCGATTATCGTCAGCTCGAAATGACTGCGATCGGCTGCACCAGGCAGTCAGAGGCAAACCGGCGGGGGCGCTGGGCGCTGCTTACCAACGGTATCGGCGAGGTGGTGACCTTCAGCACAGGCATGGACGTCCCCCCTGTTGGTGAGGTGATCGGCGTGGCTGCTAACGAGCTGGCCGGAAGAACTATCGGCGGCAGGGTGAGTGCGGTTAACGGCCGCAACATAACCCTCGATCGCGCTGCTGATGTGAAAGCCGGTAATAGGCTGTTTTTGAATCTTCCGTCAGGCACAGCTCAGGCCAGAACCGTCCAGGCCGTTAACGGAAACACAGTCACTGTCACCACACCCTACAGCGAAACGCCGGAGGCTGAATGTAACTGGGGTGTGGACTCTGACGATCTGTTTATAGCGCTTTTCCGTGTTACGGGAACGCGGGACAACAACGACGGTACTTTCGAGGTCACCGGGACGACTTACAACCCTGATATCTATTCCGCTGTTGATACCGGCGCAAGACTGGACGAGCGGCCAGTCAGTGTCATTCCACCGGGGGTTCAGGCTCCCCCAGGAAATATTGTCGTAGACAGTTACTCTACGGTTAACCAGAACATTGCGATTACCACTATGCGCGTTGCCTGGGATTCTGTTCAGGGTGCAGTTGCGTACGAGGCGGAATGGCGGCGTGACAGCGGCAACTGGATTAGTGTGCCCCGAACGTCTTCTCTCGGCTTTGAAGTGCAGGGTATCTACTCGGGTCGCTATCTGGTCCGTGTCAGGGCGGTGAACGCCAGCGACGTTTCATCAGTATGGGCGACATCATCAGAAGTAAATCTTACGGGTAAAGTGGGCAATCCGCCGAAACCGGTCGGCTTCATCGCTTCTGATAATGTGGTTTTCGGTATCGAGCTTAGCTGGGGATTCCCGGCGAACACCGACGACACGCTGAAGACGGAAATTCAGTACAGCCCGACCGGTACCGAGGACGATGCGATGCTGCTGGCCGATGTGCCTTATCCGCAGCGCAAATATCAGCAGATGGGCCTTAAGGCTGGGCAGATATTCTGGTACCGTGCGCAGCTGGTTGACCGCAGCGGCAACGAGTCAGGTTATACCGGCTGGGTGCGTGGGCAGGCCAGTATCGATGTCTCCGATATCACCGATGCAATCCTGGAGGACATCAAAAGCTCTGAAGTCTTCAAGGACCTGATCGAGGATGCAGTAGCCAGTAGCGAGAAACTGGCCGAACTTTCAGAGGCAATTAAGGAGAATGCCGATGGTCTGGCTGCGGCAGTAGGCTCGAATAAACAAACAGCAGAAGCAATTATCGGCAATGCGCTGGCTATTGCTGATGTTGTCGTGCGACAGACCGCACAGCAGGGAGCTAATTCTGCGACATTCGAACAGCTCCGCGAGGTGATCGCTACTGAGACGGAGGCGCGTGTAACGGACGTAACACGTCTGGAGGCTAAGACAGAGCAAAACGAAGCGGGTGTTACCGAGGTTCGACAGGCTCTAGCAACAGAAGCGGAAGCTCGAGCCTCTGAGGTCAGTCAACTCACCGCGGCCACGAAGGTCGCTTCTGATAAAGCGGATTCTGCTGCTGCAGTCGGTGCGCAGAATACAGCTTCAATCACCAACCTTAGCCAGGTTGTCACAGACCTGGATTCATCAATGGCGTCACGACTTGAAGAGCTTGGAGCGAAAACAGACAAGGCCAGCGGAGGTATTCAGAACAATGCTATTGCGCTGATCACCAGTACTCTCGCACAGGTTAACCAGCGCAACCTTCTGAGCGTTCAGTATGGTGATAACAAAGCCAGTATAGAGCGAGTCGACAATGTCATGGCCGACGCAAGTAAGGCTGTCGCTGAGTCTCTGCGTACCCTGGATTCCAGCGCCGGTGGAAACACGGCGAATGTCACCGACCTGTCTAAGACGCTTGCTGATTTCACCAAGGCATCTGCTGCGCAAATTAACTCGCTCAAGGTCACGGTAAACGGTCAGTCTGCAGCTATTATCCAGAACAGCCAGGTATCAGCCGACATCAATAATAACCTCAGTGCGATGTACAACATCAAAGTAGCAGTTGATGCCAACGGGCGACAGTACGCCGCCGGGATGGGGATCGGAGTTGAGAACACGCCAGCTGGTATGCAATCCCAGGTGCTTTTCCTGGCTGACCGCTTCGCTGTTATGACTCAGGCCGGAGGCAACGTTACGCTGCCGTTTGTAATTCAGAACGGGCAAACGATAATCCGGGACACGGTCATTGGTGACGGGACAATTGGCAACCTCAAAATCGGCAGCTACATCCAGTCGACAACCTGGGACGGAACGGGAAATGTTGGCTGGCACATTAACAAATCAGGATATGCTGTTTTCAATAACGTAACAGTAAGAGGGATGGTTTATGCGTCAGGAGGAAAATTTACCGGAACAATAGAGGCAACGTCATTTGTTGGGGATATTGCCAACGTTGGTGTCGGTTCGGATGCTTCATTAAGCGGAACTGCTAATTTAGTTAAAAATATTACTTATACTGACTCAGGATCAAGTAGTCTCGCTAAGAATGCTCTTGTAGAAGCAACCTTTTATTCATCAGTGAATGCCGATTCCAGTATGAATGTCATTATTGATATTAATGGGACATCCAAAACATTTTCAAACCTTCCAGTGAAATCCGGCGCGTATGCTAATAATTTTTACACATTTAGATTTGGAGTTAAGGGAATAAATGCAAGCACGGTAACGGCAACATTAACTATCGTTAATGTTAACTCAGTAAGCAAAGTCATTTACTCCCCAAGTTTAACAATAACAAGAGGTACAGGATCGTTTGTTGGCTAGAAATAAAAAGTTTAAATAGTTTTTATTATTAGGGTGGAATGGCAATCCCTAGTTTAGGTAGTAATTAAAATATTCGGCTCGGTTATTTATTATGTCTGGTCCACCCTCGCTTTCAAACATTTAATCTAAATTATGCAAAGCCTGCTCAGGCGATGCACCGAGAACAGGAGAAAATATGCTTTATAACACCGGCACTATTGCCATCAGCGGAAATACCCTTACAGGTACGGGAACAAACTTCACTGCAGCTGGCTCGCTGATTCGTAACGGCTGTACCGTCATCGCGCTGACCAGCCCAGCGCAGGTTTTCCAGATCACCGCTATCGGCGGGGCAACCAGTCTCACCGTGACACCTGCGGCAAGTCCTGCAATACCGGCCGGAACGAAGTATTCCATTTTGCTGAGCGACAGCCTGAGCGTGGATGGCCTGGCGCAGGATATTGCTGAAACCTTCACTATGTACCAGCGTTACATGAGCGGTTTCGCTGATGTGATGAACGGTACTACAGACGTCACGATCACTATTAATGGTGTGGCCGTCACTGTTCCGGGTCAGAAATCGCTGGCGAAGAAAGGGGCAAACAGCGACATCACCAGCCTTTCCGGGCTGACTACAGCTCTCAGCGTTGGCCAGGGTGGAACAGGAGCTAAGACTGCCTCAGATGCTCGTACAAACATTGGTTTGGGAAGTTCAAGCGATGTTGGTTTCGCAAAGGTAGTTAGTACCGTAGTGGATGGCCGCGGGCTGAGCCACGTTGGCGCAAGACCAAACGTAAACGATATTTATACTTTTCAACCGGCAGACACCTCGACCGTTGGTGCTTATCCTAATGAAATTCGGGGGCAGTGGTTCAGTGATTTATGGCGAATTGGCGGTATTCGTGGTGGCGGGCAAGAGCTGGAATCCTTCTCAATCCGCATTACAGGGGCTACCACTCAATACTGGACCTTCAACCGCTCTAACAGCGCAGTAACAACAGCAGCTGGCACAATCACTCCAGTTGCTTCTGATGAGCGCGTGAAAAATATCATCAGAGAAATATCAGAGGAGGAGGCAGTTCAATTTATCCAGGGGTTAAGACCGATTCGTTATGCGTTCAAATGGAGTCCCGACCAGGTAAGGGTTGGGTACAGCGCCCAGAACGTGGAGGCCCTGGACGCAGAACTGATAGCTACCTCGTCACTCACGGTAAATGACGAGGAAGGCGAAACCACGACTTACGAAGACGGTAAGATTGTTGACCCTGGGGAGATTGGGGCGGCGTACCTTGTTCCCGTCGTTCAGCAACTTCTACGACGCGTAAGTGAGCTTGAAACCAGACTTACTCAGATGGTCAGTTAGGATGGACAGAAAGTTGATGGTAATAATTAATGATATGGCTGGGTGCACGCTTTATAGAAGTTTCCGGAGTGGCGTGCGTAAATGACAAAAGGGCAGCTGCTGAACTGACTGCCCGATATGGTGCTACCTATGCTGGCGAACAGTAGGATATTCAGAGGTCAGCCACATGTCAGAATCTTCAAACATTTCCTCCAGCATACGGTTCAGCTTTTCCCGATCGCTTTTGCTGGCATCGCTATTCAGGGCGTTTGCCTGCATCGGCTTCACCTTCACTTCGGCATCAGGGAAAATCTGGTGCACCCGCTTCGTCAGCTCGGCCAGAATGATTTCTCTGGCCCCTTCGAGCCCCTCAACATTACGCTTGTCATAAACCAGTTCTACGAACATAAATGCTCCGCTAATCACTGTTTGAATATACAGTATTTTTGCTTTGGCGGTTTTGTCTGTCAAGGCATGAACAACTTGTTTTTAAATTTTGGGGAACGTACTGCTGGCGTGTTTGTTATCGATTAGCCCTACAGGGCTGATGTGGTCTGGCGCTGACTAAAATTATGCGTGGGGCATGGATGGGGCAAAAGTGGTCTGTGAAGTTCGTTAAAGTTCGTTAATCAAGCTTTATCTCGATCTCGCTCATCCCATGTTTAAAGCGCTCCTGGACGATCTTTATCGATTTTAAAAACTATGAGTTCATATTATATAAATGTAGCAAAAAAGAGTTTTGTACCTGAAAAGATGAACATTCTGCATAGCGTGTTTTACACAACAGGAATATATTGAAACGTTACTCGACAAACGATGCATAAGGTTTTCTATGACACAACAGCCACAAGCCAAATACCGCCACGACTACCGTGCGCCGGAATACCTGATTAGCGATATCGATCTGACTTTTGACCTGGATGCCACTAAAACCGTTGTGACGGCGGTAAGCCAGGTGACGCGCCACAGTGCGACTGCTGTGCCACTGCGTCTTGATGGTGAAGACCTGACGCTGGTCTCCCTGCATATTAATGATGAAGCCTGGTCTGACTATAAAGAAGAAAACAACCAGCTGGTGATCGACAACCTGCCGGAACACTTTACGCTGCGCATCGTGAATGAAATCAGCCCGGCCGCCAACACGGCACTGGAAGGACTTTACCAGTCTGGTGTGGCGCTGTGCACTCAGTGTGAAGCGGAAGGTTTCCGTCACATCACATGGTATCTCGATCGCCCGGATGTGCTGGCACGCTTCACAACGAAAATTATCGCCGATAAAACGCTCTACCCATTCCTGCTCTCCAACGGTAATCGTGTGGGCGAAGGCGAACTGGAGAACGGCCGTCATTGGGTGCAATGGCAGGATCCGTTCCCGAAACCATGCTATCTGTTTGCGCTGGTGGCGGGTGATTTCGATGTGTTACGCGACACTTTCAAAACGCGCTCCGGCCGCGGAGTGGCACTGGAGCTGTTTGTTGACCGGGGCAACCTGGACCGTGCACCGTGGGCGATGACGTCGCTTATCAACTCCATGAAGTGGGACGAAGAGCGCTTTGGTCTCGAATATGATCTCGACATCTATATGATTGTGGCTGTCGATTTCTTCAACATGGGCGCGATGGAGAATAAGGGCCTTAACATCTTTAACTCTAAATACGTGCTGGCCCGCACTGATACTGCCACCGATAAAGATTACCTCGATATCGAACGTGTTATCGGTCACGAGTATTTCCATAACTGGACGGGTAACCGCGTCACGTGCCGCGACTGGTTCCAGTTGAGTCTGAAAGAGGGCCTGACCGTCTTCCGTGACCAGGAGTTCAGCTCCGATCTAGGTTCTCGTGCGGTTAACCGCATCAACAACGTGCGTACGATGCGCGGCCTGCAGTTTGCGGAAGATGCCAGCCCAATGGCGCACCCGATCCGCCCGGATAAAGTCATTGAGATGAACAACTTCTACACCCTGACGGTGTATGAAAAAGGTTCTGAAATTATCCGCATGATCCACACTCTGCTGGGTGAAGAGAACTTCCAGAAAGGTATGCAGCTCTACTTCGAACGTCATGATGGCAGCGCGGCCACTTGCGACGATTTTGTTCAGGCGATGGAAGATGCCTCCAATGTGGATCTCTCTCACTTCCGCCGCTGGTACAGCCAGGCGGGTACACCGATTGTCACCGTCAAAGACGATTACAATCCGGAAACCGAACAGTACACCCTGACCATCAGTCAGCGCACGCCGCCAACGGCAGAGCAGGAAGAGAAATATCCGCTGCACATTCCGTTCAGTATTGAACTGTATGATAACGAAGGTAAAGTGATCCCACTGCAGAAGGGCGGCCATCCGGTGCATTCCGTGCTGAATGTAACCCAATCTGAGCAGACCTTTATCTTCGACAACGTGTACTTCCAGCCGGTGCCTGCGCTGCTGTGTGAATTCTCTGCGCCAGTGAAGCTGGAGTATAAATGGAGCGATCAACAGTTGACGTTCCTGATGCGTCACGCGCGTAACGATTTCTCCCGTTGGGATGCCGCGCAAAGTCTGCTGGCGACTTACATCAAGCTGAATGTAAATCGCCATCAACAGGGGCAACCGCTGTCGCTGCCTGTCCATGTGGCTGACGCGTTCCGCGCAATCCTGCTGGATGAGAAGATTGATCCGGCTCTGGCGGCTGAAATCCTGACGCTACCATCGGCCAGTGAAATCGCCGAACTGTTTGACATCATCGACCCAATTGCCATCGTCGCGGTGCGTGAAGCGCTGACTCGCACGCTGGCGACCGAACTGGCAGATGAGTTCCTGGCTATTTATAACGCCAATAAACTTGATGCTTATCGCGTAGAGCACGCAGACATCGGTAAGCGTTCTCTGCGTAATACTTGCCTGCGCTATCTGGCGTTTGGTGAAACCGAGCTGGCGAACGCCCTGGTAAGCAAGCAGTATCACGAAGCGGATAACATGACTGACGCACTTGCTGCCCTGGCTGCAAGCGTCGCCGCCGAACTGCCGTGCCGTGATGCGCTAATGCAGGAGTATGACGACAAGTGGCATCAGGATGGCCTGGTGATGGACAAATGGTTCATCCTGCAGGCGACCAGCCCGGCGCAAGACGCACTCAGCAAAGTACGCAGCCTGCTGAAGCACCGTTCGTTCACTATGAGCAACCCGAACCGCGTACGTTCCCTGATTGGCGCGTTTGCCAGCAGTAACCCGGCTGCGTTCCACGCCGAAGACGGCAGCGGTTATGAGTTCATGGTGGAAATGCTGACTGAGCTGAACAGCCGTAACCCGCAGGTGGCGTCACGTCTGATCGAGCCGCTTATCCGTCTGAAACGCTACGATGCGAAGCGCCAGGCGAAAATGCGTGCTGCACTTGAGCAACTGAAAGGGCTGGAAAACTTGTCTGGCGATCTGTACGAGAAGATCGCTAAGGCACTGGCCTGATAGAAAGCTTTACCCGCCCTCTTCCTGTTGGAGAGGGCGGGGTGAGGGGTTCAGGCATTAGCCTTAACGCGCTGTATCTCTGTTTCCCCACGTTTCATTACCCGATCCAACACCTCTGCCTCCAGCTCCGCCAGTCTTGCTGATCCTACGCGGCGAGGACGCGCAATATCCACCATCAGATCCAGACCCATTTTCCCTTCTTCTATCAGAAGCACGCGGTCGGCCATCGCTACCGCCTCAGATACGTCATGCGTCACCAGTAGCACCGTAAAGCCATGCTTCTGCCACAGGGAGCCAATCAAATCCTGCATTTCGATTCGTGTCAGGGCGTCGAGTGCGCCGAGCGGCTCATCAAGCAACAACAGGCCCGGACGATGCATTAACGCCCGCGCCAGCGCTACGCGCTGCTTCTGCCCACCTGACAGCGTCGCAGGCCATTCATCCGCACGATTTTCCAGCCCTACAGCGGCAAGCGCCTGGCGGGCCTCATCTCGCCAGTTGCCTTTAAGCCCCAGCCCAACGTTATCAATTACCGTTTTCCAGGGAAGCAGGCGCGCATCCTGAAACATCATGCGGGTGTCGTTCTGAATATTTGCCAGCGGCGTTGTACCAGCAAGAATTTCTCCATCGTTGGGGGCCTCCAGTCCGGCTAACAGGCGTAACAGCGTACTCTTACCGCCGCCGCTGCGCCCGACAACAGCTACGAATTGTCCGGCAGGAATGTGCAAATCCAGCGCATTTAGAATGGTGTTTTCGCCATAGCGTTTGGTCACACCGCTGAGCAGCAGCGGTGTACCCTGAGTCAGTCGGGCTGTGTTCATGCTTTCGCCTCCTGAGTGGTATAGGCCGGGTTCCAGCGCAGCCAGCTGCGCTCCAGCCACTGGGCGCTGACGTCGGCGAGTTTGCCGAGCAGGGCATAAAGGATGATCGCGACCACCACCACGTCCGTTTGCAGGAATTCGCGGGCGTTCATCGCCAGATAGCCAATGCCAGAGTTGGCTGAGATGGTTTCAGCCACTATCAATGTTAGCCACATCAGGCCGAGCGCAAAGCGCACCCCGACCATAATGGAGGGTAGGGCACCTGGCAGAATCACGTGGGTAAAAAGCGCGAAGCCTGATAAACCATAGCTGCGCGCCATCTCGACCAGACCGCGATCGATGTTACGGATCCCATGCCATGTATTGATGTAAATCGGGAACAGCGTACCCAGCGCCACGAGGAATATTTTGGCGCTCTCATCAATACCAAACCACAAAATCACCAGCGGGATCAGCGCCAGATGCGGCACGTTGCGCAGCATCTGAATAGACGTATCCAGCAACCGTTCACCCCAGCGGGAAAGACCGCTCACCAGACCCAGCGCCAGCCCGATGCTGCCGCCGATGGAAAAACCAATCACCGCGCGCCAGGAACTGATCGCCAGATGTTGCCACAGCTCTCCGCTGACGCTCAGCGACCAGAACGCTTTTACGACGCCCTCCGGGGAGGGCAAAATGCGGCTCGACAACCAGCCTGTAGACGACGCGAGCTGCCAGACAGCCACAATGCCGACGGGCAAAAACCACGGGGCGGCACGCAGGAGCCATTTTTGTGAGGTGGCAGACATGGTCACTCCTTAGCTTTGCGCCGCTTTTCGTGGAATAAACTCGTTCGCCACGGCTTCGCCCTGAAGCTGGAGCGGTTGCGGCTGCGGAATTTCCGGGATGGCGACATCCAGATGGGGGAATAACAGCTCACCCACTTTGTACGCCTCTTCGAGATGCGGATAACCGGAGAGAATAAAGCTATCAATACCCAGGTCAGCGTATTCATTAATACGTGCTGCCACGGTCTCACCATCGCCAACCAGCGCCGTGCCCGCACCGCCACGAACCAGACCGACACCCGCCCACAGGTTTGGGCTGATTTCCAGGTTCTCGCGCTTGCCGTTGTGCAGGGATGCCATCCGGTGCTGCCCGACGGAGTCGGTTTTGGCAAACGCAGCCTGTGCTTTCGCGATGGTGGCATCATCCAGATGGGAGATGAGACGATCGGCCGCCTGCCAGGCTTCTTCGTTGGTCTCACGCACAATCACGTGCAGACGAATGCCAAAGCGCACTGTGCGACCATAGGCTGCGGCCTTAGCACGCACCTGGGCGATTTTCTCTTTGACCAGGTCTGGCGGTTCGCCCCAGGTCAGATAGAGATCAACCTGTTCTGCCGCAAGGTCCTGCGCCACGTCCGATGACCCACCAAAATAGAGAGGAGGGCGTGGTTGTTGGACGGGCGGGAAGTAGAGTTTCGCGTCACGAACATGAATATGTTTACCTTCGAACGTCACGGTTTCACCTTCCAGCAGACGTCGCCAGACGCGAGTGAATTCGGCAGAGGCTTCATAGCGCTCAGTGTGATCGAGGAACACACCGTCACCCGCCAGCTCCTGCGGATCGCTGCCCGTAACAAGGTTAAACAGGGCGCGGCCGTTGGACAGTCTGTCCAGGGTTGCCGCCTGACGCGCCGCCACGGTGGGTGAGACGACGCTCGGACGCAATGCCACCAGGAACTTCAGACGCTGAGTCACCGGAATCATTGATGCAGCAACCAGCCAGGCATCTTCGCACGAGCGTCCGGTCGGGATCAGTACGCCAGTGAAACCGATTCGGTCCGCTGCCTGCGCAATCTGTTGCAGATAGCCATGGTCAACCGGGCGTGAGCCCTCTTCCGTACCAAGATAGTGGCCATCACCATGGGTGGGTAAAAACCAGAAAAGATTCAGGCTCATGATTTTGTTCCTTCTTTACCGGCGGGCTGCCAGATACGTTCGCGAATATTCACCTGTTTTGGAACAAGGTGGTTTTGATAGAAGAGGTCGGCCGTTTGTTGCTGAAGTGCGGCGACGTGCGCGTCTAAGGGTGTAATGGTGGTCGGCGGACGGTGGTTGAGATAGCTCGCGATCACCGGTTCAGGTAAGCCCATGGTTTTGGCCAGCAGGGCGATACTCTCCTGACGCTGGTTTTGCGTCAGTGCGTCGGCCTGAGTAAAGGTATTGAGGACGTCCTGAACGAAGGCACCGTATTTTTCCGCATACGGTCTTGCTGCAAGATAGAACGAGCCGGTCTGTTTCAGCGTGGTACCGTCTTTCAGAACGCGAACGCCGCCCTGTAGCAATGCGGCGGAATAGTAAGGATCCCAGATTGCCCAGGCATCAACGTCCTTCTGCTGAAACGCGGCGCGCGCGTCGGCAGGCGTCAGATAAACGGGTTGAATGTCGGTAAACTTGAGCCCGGCTTCTTGCAGAGCGCGCAGCAGCAGGTTGTGTGAGCTGGAACCTTTCTGGAAAGCAACTTTATGCCCTTTAAGGTCGGCGACGCTTTTAATGTCGCTATTTTCAGGCACCAGGATCACTTCGGCCTTCGGTTTGGGCGGTTCAACGCCAACATAGAGCAGGTCTGCTCCCGCTGCCTGGGCGAATATCGGCGGAATATCGCCTGTGCTGCCCAAATCAATACTGCCAACGTTAAGCGCTTCCAGCATCTGCGGACCAGCCGGGAACTCAACCCAGGAGAATTTGGTGTCCGGGAAGCGTTTTTCCAGAAGCTGGTGGCTTTTTGCCAGCACCATGCTGACGCTGCCTTTCTGGTAACCAATGCGTAAGCTTTCAGGTGCAGTTTGCCCGGCATGGGCCAGCGACGTCAGCGCCATCAGTCCGGCCAGTCCAATACGGGTTACGGTTTTAAACATGTGCGACTCCTTGCGGATGACCAAACGCAGGTGCCTGGATATCCCTGCGATGCAGGGCATGCCAGAAGGTTTCCAGGGCGTTATCGAGGCGGGTTTGCAGATTGGGTGTAAAGTACGGTTTATGTTGATAGTCAATGACCTGGGAGTCGTCCGCGAACACTCCGTGAAGGATCTCCTGTGCTTTCAGGGCGTTCAGGACCGGCTTCAGGGCATAATCCACGGCCAGTAAATGCGCCACTGTGCCGCCGGTTGCCAGGGGCAGCACTACTTTGCCATCCAGCGCACGTTCAGGGAGCAGGTCAAGCAGGGTTTTCAGTGCCCCGGAAAAAGAGGCTTTATAAATGGGTGTCGCCACAATTAACCCATCAGCGCCTTTAAGCTGTTCAGTCAGGGTGTGAAGCGCCGGGCTGTCAAAACGGGCATAGAGCAAATCTTCAGGTTCGAAGTTATGCAGGTTCCAGTGGCACACTTCCACATCCAGGGCATTAAGTTTTTCACGGGCATATTCCAGCAGGGCGCTGGAGCGCGAAGGGAATCGTGGACTTCCGGCCAGAGTAATGACGCGCATACGTTCTCCTTATAACCAATTGTTTGCTTTTATCTAACATTCATAACAATTTTCAGGAGTGTGACACTGCGCGGTTATTCCACTAAATGATTTATCTGCAATTTAAATGCGAAAAAGTGCAT
This sequence comes from Enterobacter sp. 342, assembly GCF_036663495.1. Taxonomy (NCBI): domain Bacteria; kingdom Pseudomonadati; phylum Pseudomonadota; class Gammaproteobacteria; order Enterobacterales; family Enterobacteriaceae; genus Enterobacter; species Enterobacter sp. 342. The sequence continues at coordinate 51,300 of NZ_JAWUEI010000019.1, read as the reverse complement.
AAGAAATGAGCCGGAAGGTAAACGATTGCGTTTTACGCTGATTTTTTGCCGCAGGTCAATTCCCTTTCGGCGTCGGATCGCCCATAATCCCCTCCCGGTTTGCACACCGGGAATCCAGGAGAGTTCATGTACTACCCCTTCGTTCGTAAAGCCCTTTTCCAGCTCGACCCTGAGCGCGCTCATGAATTTACATTCCAGCAATTACGTCGTATTACAGGAACGCCTCTGGTCGCTCTGGTGCGTCAAAATGTGCCGGAAAAACCTGTGCAATGCATGGGACTGACCTTTAAAAACCCGCTGGGTCTTGCGGCAGGTCTGGATAAAAATGGCGAGTGCATTGATGCCCTGGGCGCGATGGGCTTTGGATCTATCGAAATCGGTACTGTCACGCCGCGCCCACAGCCGGGAAATGACAAGCCGCGTCTGTTCCGTCTGGTCGAAGCCGAAGGCTTGATCAACCGCATGGGCTTTAATAACCTCGGTGTCGATCACCTCGTTGAGAATGTAAAAAAAGCCCATTTTGATGGTGTATTAGGTATCAATATTGGCAAAAATAAAGACACACCGGTAGAGCAGGGTAAAGATGACTATCTGATTTGTATGGAAAAAGTCTACGCCTATGCTGGTTATATTGCGGTGAATATTTCTTCGCCCAATACCCCGGGTCTGCGTTCTTTGCAATATGGTGAAGCGCTGGATGATCTTCTGAGTGCCATTAAAAATAAACAAAATGAGCTCCAGTCGATCCACCATAAATATGTTCCCGTCGCGGTTAAGATCGCCCCGGATCTTTCTGTCGAAGAATTGATCCAGGTTGCCGACAGTTTAGTTCGCCATAATATTGATGGTGTGATTGCGACCAATACCACACTCGATCGCTCCCTGGTTCAGGGAATGAAAAACTGTGACGAAGCGGGTGGGTTAAGTGGACGTCCGGTACAATTAAAAAGCACCGAAATTATTCGTGCATTGTCAGCGGAATTAAAAGGTCGTTTACCGATTATCGGCGTCGGTGGTATCGACTCAGTGATTGCTGCGCGTGAGAAGATGGCGGCAGGTGCATCACTGGTGCAAATCTATTCCGGCTTTATTTTTAAAGGACCGCCGCTGATTAAAGAAATCGTTACTCATATCTAATCTTTTCTCTTAATCAGACAACCAGGGCTTTATTTCCGGCCCTGGTTGTTTTATATTCCGTCATTGTTGCTTATTTAGACATTATAGTCTTTTATTAAATGGTGTTAAAAACGAAGCGACGAGCAGGACATTTTTAGTACAGGACGTTTGGGACGGGAGAGAAACATGCGAATTAAACCTGACGATAACTGGCGCTGGTATTTTTGCGACGAGCATGACCGTATGATGCTCGATTTAGCCAATGGTATGTTGTTTCGTTCTCGTTTTGCCCGCCGAATGTTAACCCCGGACGCTTTTTCTCCGTCAGGATTCTGTGTTGACGATGCTGCGCTTTATTTCTCCTTTGAAGAAAAATGTCGCGATCTGATGCTCTCTAAAGAGCAGCGTGCCGAACTGGTATTAAATGCACTGGTGGCTATTCGTTTTCTGAAACCACAAATGCCAAAAAGCTGGCATTTCCTGCCGCATGGCATGAGCTGGACGCCAGCAACGGGCGACGCGGCCAGTGTCAGTCTGAGTGATAGTGCAGAAGAGGTAAGCCTGCTGGTGGTTGAGCCTGGGGAAAATGCTGCGCTCTGTTTGCTGGCTCAGCCCGGCGTGACAATTGCCGGGCGGACGATGCAACTTGGGGATGCCATCAAAGTCATGAATGACAGGCTGAAACCCCAACTTCGTGTGGATTCTTTCAGCCTGGAACAGGCTGTTTAAGCTTCCAGTTGTACTGATGTTTTTGGGATACAGCTACAGCACAGAATTGTCCCGTCGTCGGCTATTGCGGATTTTTTCAGCGCACTGACTTCCCCCTCAACCAGCTTGATTCGACAGCAGCCACAGATCCCCGCACGACAGGAATACGGTATGCGGATACCTGCTTGTTCCAGCTGTTCAAGTAAAACCTGCTGATTATTGCCCCGGATGATGTTGCCCTGCCAGTGAATATCCACTGATGAGCTGACCTGTGTCTCAAGGTCTACGAACTCGTCTTCCTGACCGGAGCCATATACTCTTGCGGGTCCACGGGCAAGAATTTCTACCTCGTCACCGACACGGATCACGCCGCTGGAACGGGGGATCAGGTTCAGGCCAAAATCCACATCGCCATTGTCCTGCGCAGTGCGGAACGATTGCAGGGTTTTCAGCGGCTCTCCGGAAGGGTGCTTCTGGCCTTTTTCCGGGCTTACGGTGGTAAAAATACAGCGGCTGCATGGCTTCGCGACATCGAAAATCACACTGCCGATGCGAATCACTTTCCAGGTGTCTTCTTCCCAGGCTTCTGTACCGGTTACCACCAGATTGGGGCGAAATTGCTCCATCTGAACGCTGGCTTTACAACGGCGCTGCAGGTCGCGCAGGGAGGCTTCGCTGGTCAGCAGGAAAGGAAAACCGTCCGCAAATGAGAGCGGAACTGCGTCGTGACGCTTCACGCGGCGCGTCAGCGACGGGCCTACCCAGCGTAACTGCACATCGCGCGAGAAGAAGCCGCTAAGCCAGCGGTTAATCTCGTCTGTGGCAATACGCGCGGTAAAATGATTGCCCCACACTTCTGTTGGCGCATCCACAGGCGCAAAATCAGCAAAGCGGATCACCACACTGGAACCATCCGGCGCGGTAAGATGCAAACCGTCATGAAGGGGGGAAGGGATAAAGCGAACCATCTGCGGGAACTGGCGTGCAGTAATGAACGTACCGTCAGGCTCGGTGATCATAAAGATACGATCGAAGGCAAATCCGCTCATGTCGGCAAGTGCGTGAGAAATGCCGATGCCGCGCATGGATTTCACCGGATGAATAAAAAGCCTGGATAACGTCGCCACTGCACACTCCCTCGAATGAAAATAAGCCTTCAACTTTATGACATACACGCCATATTAGCTATAATGCGCGACAATTTTCTAAGAGTAAAAGTGACGATATGAATTCTCTGTTTGCCAGTACGGCCCGTGGGCTGGAAGAGCTGTTAAAAACTGAACTGGAAGCCCTGGGTGCGCAAGAGTGCCAGGTAGTTCAGGGTGGTGTCCATTTTGAGGGCGACACGCGGCTTATTTACCAGAGCCTGATGTGGAGCCGTCTGGCGTCGCGCATCATGCTGCCGATGAAAGAGTGCAAGGTCTATAGCGACCTTGATCTCTATACCGGCGTACAGATGATCGACTGGACAGAGATCTTCACACCTAATGCCACTTTTGCAGTGCATTTCAACGGCGTGAATGATGAGATCCGCAATAGCCAGTACGGTGCCCTGCGCGTTAAAGACGCCATTGTGGACTGCTTCACCCGTAAAAATAAGGAACGTCCGAACGTCGATCGCGAAAATCCGGATCTGCGTATTAATGTCTGGCTGAACGGCGACACCGCAAGCATCTCTCTGGATCTGAGCGGCGCAGGCCTCCACCTGCGCGGTTACCGCGACCGCACGGGTATGGCACCAATCAAAGAAACCCTCGCCGCAGCTATTGTGATGCGCTCCGGCTGGCTGCCGGGTACCCCACTGCTTGACCCGATGTGTGGTTCCGGAACATTGCTGATTGAAGCTGCCATGTTGGCCACCGACCGCGCGCCGGGCCTGCACCGTGGTCACTGGGGCTTCAAGGGCTGGGCACAGCACGATGAAGCACTGTGGAAAGAGGTCAAAGACGACGCGCAGACCCGTGCGCGTAAGGGCCTGGCGGAATACACCTCCCATTTCTATGGTTCGGACAGCGACCCGCGCGTAATTGAACGTGCTCGCAGCAACGCCCGTCGCGCCGGTATTGGCGAGCTGGTCACTTTCGAAGTGAAAGACGTGGCGAACCTGACCAACCCGCTGCCAAAAGGTCCCTACGGTACCGTTATCAGTAACCCGCCATACGGTGAGCGTCTGGACAGCGAGCCAGCGCTGATTGCCCTGCACAGCCTGCTGGGTCGCAATATGAAAGATTACTTTGGCGGCTGGAACCTCTCCCTGTTCAGCGCTTCACCTGAATTGCTGAGTTGCCTGCAGTTACGTGCCGATCGCCAGTTTAAGGCGAAAAACGGCCCGCTGGACTGTGTGCAGAAAAACTACCACCTGGCAGAGAAAGCAGCGGACAGTAAGCCATCCGGCGTGGCGGAAGATTACGCCAACCGTCTGCGCAAGAATCTGAAGAAATTCGAGAAATGGGCGAAGCAGGAAGGTATTGAATGCTATCGCCTGTACGATGCTGATCTGCCGGAATACAACGTGGCGGTTGACCGCTATGCGGACTGGGTGGTGATTCAGGAATACGCCCCACCGAAAACCATTGATGCGCAAAAAGCGCGTCAGCGTATGCTGGACGTCATTGCGGCAACCATCGCTGTGCTGGGTATTGCGCCAAACAAACTGGTGCTGAAAACCCGCGAACGTCAGAAAGGAAAAAATCAGTACCAGAAAATGGGTGAGAAGGGCGACTTCATTGAAGTGGGCGAATACAACGCTCGTCTGTGGGTTAACCTGACTGACTACCTTGATACCGGTCTGTTCCTTGACCACCGTATCGCCCGCCGCATGCTCGGACAGATGAGCAAGGGCAAAGATTTCCTCAACCTGTTCTCCTACACCGGCAGCGCCAGCGTGCATGCGGGTCTGGGTGGCGCGCGGAGCACGACCACGGTGGATATGTCCCGTACCTATCTGGAGTGGGCGGAGCGTAACCTGCGTCTTAACGGCCTCACCGGGCGTCAGCATCGTTTGATGCAGGCCGATGTGCTGGGCTGGTTGCGTGACACCAATGAACAGTTCGATCTGATCTTTATCGATCCGCCAACCTTCTCCAACTCCAAGCGTATGGAAGATAGCTTTGATGTACAACGCGATCACCTGCGCCTGATGACCGACCTGAAGCGCCTCCTGCGTAAAGGCGGCACCATTATGTTCTCGAACAACAAACGCGGCTTCCGTATGGATCATGACGGCTTAGCAGCCCTGGGGCTAAAAGCACAAGAAATCAGCCAAAAAACGCTGTCTCAGGATTTCGCCCGTAACCGTCAAATCCATAACTGCTGGTTGATTACCGCGGCCTGAAAGGAAAAATAAATGTCTTTAATTAGTATGCACGGTGCGTGGCTCTCTTTCAGCGACTCACCGCTTCTCGATAATGCAGAACTGCACATCGAAGATAACGAGCGTGTCTGTCTGGTGGGCCGTAATGGCGCAGGTAAATCCACGTTGATGAAAATCCTGAACCGTGAACAGGGTCTGGATGACGGCCGTATTGTTTACGAGCAGGATCTTATCGTTTCCCGCCTGCAACAGGATCCGCCGCGTCATGTGACCGGTAGCGTTTACGATTTCGTGGCTGAAGGTATTTCTGAGCAGGCTGAATACCTGAAGCGTTATCACGAGATCTCCCATCTGGTGATGACTGACCCGAGCGATAAGAATCTCAACGAACTGGCGAAAGTGCAGGAGATGCTCGATCACCACGGTCTGTGGCAGCTGGAAAACCGCATTAATGAAGTGCTGGCTCAGCTCGGTCTGGAAGCCGATATGGAGTTGTCAGCGCTCTCCGGCGGCTGGCTGCGTAAAGCGGCTCTGGGCCGTGCGCTGGTCAGTGGGCCGAAGGTTCTGCTACTGGACGAACCGACGAACCACCTGGATATCGAAGCGATTGACTGGCTGGAAGGGTTCCTGAAAACCTTCAGCGGCACCATCATCTTTATCTCTCACGACCGTTCGTTTATTCGCAACATGGCGACGCGCATTGTCGATCTCGATCGCGGCAAGCTGGTTACCTATCCTGGCGATTACGATACCTATCTGCTGGAAAAAGAAGAAAACCTGCGCGTGGAAGAGCTGCAGAATGCGGAGTTTGACCGCAAGCTGGCGCAGGAAGAAGTCTGGATCCGTCAGGGCATCAAAGCCCGTCGTACACGTAACGAAGGTCGCGTTCGTGCGCTGAAGGCGATGCGCCGTGAGCGTAGCGAGCGCCGCGAAGTGATGGGCAGCGCCAAAATGCAGGTGGAAGAGGCGTCCCGTTCCGGCAAGATTGTCTTCGAAATGGAAAACGTTAACTATCAGGTTGACGGTAAAGTGCTGGTGAAAGACTTCTCGGCACAGGTTCAGCGTGGTGACAAAATTGCACTGATTGGTCCGAACGGTTGCGGCAAAACCACGCTGTTGAAACTGATGCTGGGCCAATTGCAGGCTGACAGCGGTCGTATCCACTGCGGCACCAAGCTTGAAGTGGCCTACTTCGATCAGCACCGCGCAGAGCTGGATCCGGACAGAACGGTGATGGATAACCTCGCTGAAGGTAAGCAAGAGGTGATGGTAAATGGCAAGCCGCGCCATGTGCTGGGCTACCTGCAGGACTTCCTGTTCCATCCGAAACGTGCGATGACGCCGGTACGTGCGCTGTCAGGCGGTGAGCGCAATCGTCTTCTGCTGGCACGTCTGTTCCTGAAACCAAGTAACCTGTTGATTCTCGATGAACCGACGAACGACCTGGATGTCGAAACCCTGGAATTGCTGGAAGAACTGATCGACGGTTATCAGGGGACGGTGATGCTGGTTAGCCACGATCGTCAATTCGTGGATAACACCGTGACCGAGTGCTGGATCTTCGAAGGTGAAGGGCGAATTGGTCAGTATGTCGGCGGTTATCACGATGCAAAAGGGCAGCAGTCGCAGTCTCTGGCGCAGAAACAGTCAAAGTCCAAAATAAGTTCTGAACCTGCTGTAACAAAAGCAGAAACTGTCAAGAAAAGCTCGGCTAAACTAAGCTATAACCTGCAGCGCGAACTGGAGGGGCTACCGCAGCGTCTGGAAGAGCTGGAGGCCGCGCTTGAAGATCTGCAAGCTCAGGTTGCTGATGCGACATTCTTTACCCAATCGCACGACTATACTCAGAAAATACTGGCTGAACTGTCCGCGGCTGAAAAGGCCCTGGAAGAAGCATTTGAGCGCTGGGAGTACCTTGAGTCTCTGAAAAACGGCGCATAAACAGGGATAACATATGTGTGACCAGCACCATGCCGACAGGCATATATTATGCTCGCAATGCGATATGCTCGTGGCGTTGCCAGAGCTTGGTCACGGACATAAAGCGCTGTGTCCACGTTGCGGAGCAACGTTGACAACCGAGTGGGACGCGCCGCGGCAGCGTCCCACTGCTTACGCTCTGGCAGCATTGTTCATGCTGCTACTCTCCAATCTTTTCCCGTTTATCTATATGAAAGTGGGCGGGATCACCAGCCAGGTGGATTTACTTGAGATCCCGGGCGTCATGTTTTCGGAAGACTATGCCAGCCTCGGCACCTTCTTCCTTCTGTTTGTGCAGATCGTCCCGGCCTTTTGTCTGGTTGTCATCCTTTTGCTGGTCAACCGGGTAAAAATGCCTGCTGCGCTGAAAATCAAACTGGCGCGTATCCTGTTTCAGCTTAAAAGCTGGGGGATGGCCGAGATTTTTCTGGCGGGCATTCTGGTCAGCTTCGTGAAGCTGATGGCCTACGGTGACGTAGGGATTGGCAGCAGTTTTATTCCGTGGTGTCTGTACTGTGTACTGCAACTGCGTGCATTCCAGTGCGTGGACAGGCGTTGGGCATGGGACGATATCGCTCCGGCCCCTACACTTGCTCAGACGGTAAAGGTCGGCGTACCGGGGATCCGTCAGGGTCTACGCTCTTGCTCCTGCTGTACAGCCGTGCTGCCTGCCGATCTGGACGTCTGTCCGCGCTGTGAAACGAAAGGTCATTTACGACGTAAAAACAGCCTGCAGTGGACGATGGCACTACTGGTGACCTCTGTCATGCTGTATCTGCCAGCCAATATCTTGCCGATTATGATCACCGATTTGCTGGGCGACAAAATGCCCTCGACGATTCTGGCCGGGGTGATATTGCTGTGGGGTGAAGGTTCGTATCCGGTCGCCGGTGTAATCTTTATCGCCAGTATTATGGTGCCAACCCTGAAAATGATCGCGATCGCCTGGCTCTGTTGGGATGCAAAAGGTCACGGTAAACGCGACAGCGAACGCATGCACCTGATTTATGAAGTGGTCGAGTTTGTCGGACGCTGGTCAATGATTGACGTGTTTGTTATTGCCGTTCTCTCTGCACTGGTGCGGATGGGCGGATTGATGAGTATTTATCCCGCGATGGGGGCATTAATGTTTGCACTGGTCGTGATTATGACTATGTTTGCGGCCATGACCTTCGACCCTCGTTTATCGTGGGATCGTGAGCCTGAATCAAGCCATGAGGAAGAGTAAGAGCATGGAAAATAAGAGTGGAGAGGCGAAAGTGCAGAAGGTCAAGAACTGGTCACCGGTGTGGATTTTCCCCATCGTGACGGCGCTGATCGGGGCATGGATCCTGTTTTATCACTACAGCCATCAGGGGCCGGAAGTGACGCTGATTACCACCAATGCCGAGGGGATTGAGGGCGGTAAAACGACCATCAAGAGCCGCAGCGTGGATGTGGGTGTGGTTGAAAGCGCAACCCTGACCGATGATTTAACGCATGTGGAAATCAAGGCGCGCCTCAATGCTGGCATGGAAAAATTGCTGCATGGCGACTCGGTGTTTTGGGTGGTTAAACCTCAGGTGGGGCGTGAGGGGATTAGCGGGTTAGGAACGTTGTTGTCGGGTGCCTATATTGAGTTGCAACCTGGCGCTAAGGGTAACCAGCCAGCCAAATATCAGCTTCTGGATTCACCGCCGCTTGCACCGCCTGATGCCAAGGGCATCCGCGTGATCCTCGACAGCAAAAAAGCAGGTCAGCTCACGGCGGGTGATCCGGTGTTGTTCCGCGGTTACCGTGTCGGCTCGGTTGAAACCAGTACCTTTGATCCTCAAAAACGCGCCATCAGCTATCAGCTGTTTATTAATGCGCCAAATGATCGACTGGTTACCAGCAATGTCCGCTTCTGGAAGGACAGCGGGATCGCGGTTGATCTCACCTCAGCAGGTATGCGCGTTGAAATGGGGTCTCTGACAACACTGTTTGGTGGTGGCGTAAGCTTTGATGTGCCAGAAGGGTTGGATCTGGGTCAACCGGTTGCCGAGAAAACGGCATTCAGGCTCTTTGACGATCAAAAAAGCATTCAGGACGCGCTCTATACCGATCACATCGACTACCTGATGTTCTTCAAAGATTCCGTTCGCGGTCTGCAGCCGGGCGCACCTGTAGAATTCCGTGGTATCCGCTTGGGTACGGTAGGACAAGTACCGTTCTTTGTGCCGGGCCTCAAGCAGATGCTGGATGATGATTACCGCATCCCGGTGCTGATTCGCATCGAACCGGAACGTCTGCTCAACCAGATTGGTGGGGAGCAGGATATTGGAGAGCATATTACCACTCTGATGAATCGTGGTCTGCGTGGGTCGCTGAAAACCGGTAACCTGGTGACTGGCGCACTCTATGTGGATATGGACTTCTATCCAAAAGCACCGCCATTTACCGGTATTCATGAATTTGGTGGCTACAAGATCATCCCAACGGTGAGTAGTGGTTTGGCCCAGATCCAGCAACGCCTGATGGATACCCTGGACAAGATCAACAATCTGCCACTGAATCCGATGATTGAAGCAGCGACAGGCTCGTTGCATCAGAGTCAGGAGACAATGCGACGTCTGCAAGCCACGCTGGATAACATCAACAAGATCACGGCGAGCCAGAGCATGCAGCAACTGCCACAGGATATGCAGAAAACTCTGCGTGAGCTGAACCGCAGTATGCAGGGCTTCCAGCCGGGTTCTGCGGCTTACAACAAGATGGTGGCTGATATGCAGCGCCTTGATCAGGTCTTACGTGAACTGCAACCAGTGCTGAAGACGCTCAACGAGAAGAGCAACGCGCTGGTGTTCGAAGCGAAAGATAAAAAGGATCCTGAGCCTAAGAGGGCAAAAGAATGAATAAGTGGCTATTGATGGTTGGTGCTCTGCTGTTAACGGCGTGCAGTTCAGGGGTAGATAATAAAAGCTACTATCAGTTGCCTGTGGCGACCCACAGCGACGGGCAAAGCACGGCGAGTCAGGGAAACCGTCAGTTGTGGGTTGAGCAGGTTGCCGTGCCGGATTATCTGGCAGGAAACGGCGTGGTCTATCAGACCAGTGACGTTAAATACGTGATTGCGACCAACAATCTGTGGGCCAGCCCGCTGGATCAGCAACTGCGCAACACGCTGGTGGCCAATCTGGGCAGTCAGCTTCCGGGCTGGGTTGTCGCTTCGCAGCCGCTGGGTAACGATCAAGATACGCTGAACGTCACCGTAACAGGCTTCCACGGCCGTTATGACGGTGCGGTGGTGATCAGCGGGGAGTGGTTGCTGAATCATCAGGGGCAGCTGATTAAGCGTCCGTTCCATCTGGAGCTGAAGCAGCAGAAAGATGGCTATGACGAAATGGTGAAAGTCCTGGCTCAGGGTTGGGCACAGGAGTCGGCCAGTATTGCCAGGGAAATTTCCCGGCTGCCATAAGTAAAATTCATCGTCAAAAACCGCAATCGGTCTGCCACTGATTGCGGTTTTTTTTTCGTTTTCACTTCAGGTTGTTACTTGTGCCGGGTCACAATTTTTGTACAAATGATCTTCCAGCTAGCTCACAAATATGACACCCGTATGAATTTTGAACATTGACGCTGCGACTAATTCGGGGTATTCGTTATCTGTGCCTGTGCATTTGTGCAGACACTGTTTTCTTTCCACCAGACAAAAGAATGAGGGAAACGAGGCATGAAGAGACAGAAACGAGATCGCCTGGAACGGGCTCATCAACGTGGTTATCAGGCCGGCATCGCTGGACGTTCTAAAGAAATGTGTCCTTATCAGACGATAAACCAAAGGTCACAATGGCTTGGAGGCTGGCGAGAAGCCATCGGCGACAGGGCACTCATAGCCTGATAACGTCTCTTTAAAAAAAGAAACCTCCGCATGCGGAGGTTTCGCCTTTTTGAGATTGCGAAAAGCAATATCAGAACGCGGAAGTATCCTGGAACAGACCCACTTTCAGGTCGCTCGCGCTATAGATCAGGCGACCATCGACCAGCACTTCGCCATCCGCCAGGCCCATAATCAGGCGACGGTTAACAATGCGCTTGAAGTGAATACGATAGGTCACTTTCTTCGCAGTAGGCAGAACCTGGCCGGTGAATTTCACTTCGCCAACACCCAGTGCGCGGCCTTTACCTTCACCACCCAGCCAGCCCAGATAGAAGCCAACCAGCTGCCACATTGCATCCAGGCCCAGACAGCCAGGCATTACCGGATCGCCAATAAAGTGGCAACCGAAGAACCACAGGTCCGGATTGATATCGAGTTCTGCTTCTACGTAACCCTTATCGAAGTTGCCGCCGGTTTCGGTCATTTTCACGACACGGTCCATCATCAGCATGTTCGGGGCCGGTAACTGTGGGCCTTTCGCACCAAACAGTTCACCGCGACCAGAGGCAAGAAGATCTTCTTTTGTATAGGATTCGCGTTTATCTACCATGTTCTCAGTAAGCCTTATTTTAGTGAAGGACGCAGGATAGCTAACACGTGTACGCTGAACAAGTCCGATCAGTTCGAACCAAACCAGCCCAACCAGCGTAACGGCCATGGATAACGATGACGAGCATCCTGCTGTGTCGCCTGAGCAATGCGTTCCTGAATAGTCTGCATCAGGGTGGTTTGCCCTTCGCCATCCCATACCAGGTTTGTCAGTAAGGGTAGTGCATCCTCAATCCCTTCGATGGCCCAGATGGCGAATTGCTCTTGCTCCACCGCATCCAGAATATCCTGACTGAGGCTCAAATGGCGTGCATTGGGAGCAGGAATAATCACACCCTGTTTGCCATTTAAACCGCGCTGCTGACAGATAGAGAAGAAGCCTTCAATTTTTTCGTTGAGGCCTCCCACTGGCTGGGCACGACCGAATTGGTCCACCGAACCGGTGATCGCGATGTTCTGATTGATGGGCACTTCGGCCAGGGCGCTGATTAGGGCGCACAGTTCTGCCATAGAGGCGCTATCACCATCAACTTCGCTGTAGGACTGCTCAAATGTCAGCGAGGCGGAGAAGGGGATCTGTTGCTCGAGCTGCAGCTCTGACATCAAAAACGCCTGCATGATCATCATGCCTTTCGCGTGAATGTTTCCGCCCAGCTCGGCTTTCCGTTCGATATCGGTGAACTCGCCATCACCAATATGGACAACGCAGCTGATACGGGACGGTTCGCCGAAAGCGCGCGGATGGCCAGGAAACTCAATCACCGACAGGGCGTTGATCTGTCCAACGCGTTCGCCTTCGGTCTCGACCAGAATTTGTTCCAGCAGAATTTCATCCTGCATACGGTCAGCAAGATAGCCTTCTCGCCACTCACGCTGAGCCAGCATCTGTGTGAGCTGTTCTCCGGTGAACGCACCGTTACCGCTGACCACACCCACTTCACGCAGCTGTTTGCTGATCCAGAGTGGACAGAGGGGCAGCGTTTCCTGGTCACCGGTATAGCGCACCGCTTCGCGAATCAAGCCTGGCCACGCGTCAGCCGCAGGTGTTGGCAGCGAAAAACGTTCAGCAACCGCCATTACCCACTGGCACCACTGCGCCATATCGTCGGCATCGGCAATCTGGATGTTGTCTTCGTACTCGCTGTAGACTGCCTGCTCAGCCAGTTCCGGTTCCATTTCCTGGAAGTCTGCCAGAGATTCGCGGTCACCCGTCAGCACGACGGTCAGCGACAGAGGCATAGAGGGAACAGAGACAGGCAGAGGACGGGACTCATCGTAGCCGACCCAGTCAAAACGTTGCTGGTTCACAATCGTTTTCAGACGCATCCACAATAGCGGCTGCGAGAGTAGGGTACGCAGTGAGATGATAAGCACACCGCCATTTGCGCGATGTACCAGCCCCGGTTGCAGCGAAAGTTCACCATTAAACTGGCGCAGACAACCAAAGAGTTGTTCAGCCTCGACCCAGTTAGCGGTAATCACTTCACCTTTAACGGCAAAACGCCCATCAGCCTGAGCTGCTGGTTCGAAAGTGACATCATGTCCCGCGATACGATATTCGCCGCCAAAGACTGCATTCGCTTCCGGCTGCAACTGGCGCATGGCGTCCCCAAGAAGCGTCAGGTATTCCGCTTCTTCCGGGGCTTTAAGCAGCATGAAGGGCGCTGTTGCCCATGGGCTTAACACCTGCTCCAGCGCATAATGCAAACGTGGTTGCGTATCGCTAAGGATGAATTCGTGTTCTTTTGCGAGATCTGGCTGTGCAAACAGTTCCTGATAACTTTCGGTATCCGGAACAAGGTCACGCCATGCAAGTTTCGTAATGGTCAAAGTTGATGTTTTTTAGTCAGATGTAAAAGCGTGGAGTATACCGTAAGCGAGGGGGACTACCCAAGCAGGATTGGGGATTTCGACAGGGGGATTGCCTGCATTCACTCACAGATATGATTTCTTTTCAGCAGATTGCTAAAAAACTGATATTCTGAACAGAGTTACGTGGTAACACTGAGATCGCAATGAAATATCAACAACTGGAAAATCTCGAAAGCGGCTGGAAATGGAAGTACCTGGTCAAAAAGCACCGTGAAGGGGAGTTGATCACCTGCTACATCGAAGCCAGCGCTGCGCAAGAAGCCGTGGATATTTTGCTGACCCTCGAAAATGAACCGGTACAGGTTAACGGCTGGATTGAGAAGCACATCAATCCTGCGTTGTTAAACCGAATGAAGCAAACTATCCGCGCGCGACGCAAACGACATTTTAATGCGGAGCATCAGCACACGCGCAAAAAATCTATCGACCTTGAGTTCGTGGTCTGGCAGCGCCTGGCGGGGCTGGCACAACGGCGTGGTAAAACGCTGTCGGAAACGATCGTGCAGTTGATTGAGGATGCCGAGCATAAAGAGAAGTACGCCAACCAGATGTCGACGCTGAAGAACGACCTTCAGGCATTGTTGGGCAAAAAATAGACTTTAGTTTTCTTCAGATAATAAAAAACCCCGCATTGCGGGGTTTTTTTATAAGACGATAACTTATGCCGCTGGCTGAGTTACAACGTCTTTGATGCCTTTAACTTCGATCTCAACGCGACGATCTGGAGCCAGGCAGTCGATCAGTGCAGCGCGAGCTTTCACGTTGTCACAGGTGTTGCCAGTAACTGGGTTAGATTCGCCCATACCACGTGGGGAGATCTTGTTAGCTGGGATACCTTTAGAGATCAGGTAATCAACAACAGACTGAGCACGTTTCTCAGACAGTTTCTGGTTGTAAGCGTCAGAACCGATACGGTCGGTGAAGCCCAGAACCACTACAGAACCATCTTTAGGATCCAGATTGCTCAGCTGAGAGTACAGCTGATCCAGTGCCTGCTGGCCTTCTGGTTTCAGAGTTGCTTTGTTGAAGTTGAACAGAACGTCAGACTTCAGAGTGAAGTGCTTGGTCTGTACTTCTGGAGCTGGAGCCGGCGCTGGAGCAACAACTGGTGCTGCTTCTTCCTGCTGGCCGAAACGGTAGGAAACACCTACGCTCAGCATGCCGTTGTCTGGACGAACACCAACGGTGTTGCCGTCGCCGATGTTGTTAACCCACTGGTATTCCAGACGAGTAGCGATGTCACGGGTCATAGCCCACTCAACGCCACCAGCGAATACTGGGGAAACACCGGTGTCATGTTCGTCACCAGACTGGTTGTTGCTGGAGTCAGCGCGCCATACCATGCCGCCCAGACGGGTGTACACGTCCAGATCGTCAGTTACTGGGTAACCCAGTTTAGCGGTCAGCTGAACGCCCTGTGCTTTGAAAGCGCCGTTGTATTTATCGCCTTTGTATGGCATACGACCTAACCAGTCGTAACCCATTTCAAAACCAACATACGGGTTAACCTGATAGCCACCGAACGCACCTGCACCAAGCTGGCTCTCGTGAGTCGGGCCATCGTTGTTCAGTTTGCTGTTGTACCAGCCAGTGTCGTGGAACTGAGACCAGCCCAGTTTACCACCTGCATACCAGGTATTATCTTTCGGAGCGGCCTGCGCTACGGTAGCGAAGCCAGCCAGTGCCACTGCAATCGCGATAGCTGTCTTTTTCATTTTTTGCGCCTCGTTATCATCCAAAATTCGCCATGAAAATCTCAAGAGAGAATCACGGTTAAATCCTTCACCGGGGGGCGTGGTCAAATATAAATCTACCGATATCTTCGGCTTAGGCCGAGCACCCCTGGCGATGTAAAGTCTACAACGTAGCTGAAAACTTACAAGTGTGAAGTCCGTCAGGCATATGAAAAAAAAAGTTCCGTATACCTTTTATTTAACATTTTTCGCGCGAATTTTGTGCAATAAAATTAAGGAGAACCGCACCAGACAAGCCTTGCCGCAATTTTGAGGCCGGGAACTAAAAACACATCTTGTGGTCAAAAAAAATTCCAGGAAAAATCTTAATTTCACTCAATGATACAAATTTGAGTGAATTTTTAGCCCAGAAAGTTGTCCTCTGCGGTAAGAATCTGGACGAACCGGGCGCATGATAAACCCGATCGCACTCCCTTCTTCAGCCGCCTCAGTCAGACGAAAATGTTCCTCTTCAGTCAATTCCTCTGGTAACCATCCAATCACTACACTGTAATTTCCAGTGCGTAAAGCCCGGATCATCGACTCGACGGTATCGCAAGGAGAGAGTTGATTAATTTGCATGACCTTTGTCAGCGGAAGGCCGGCAGACTGAACCCATTCACGGCTCAGTTTTTGCTGTGGCGTCAGCCAAAGCTGCCAGCGAGACTGCTGACCAAGCTGCTGTAATAACGGCAGCAGCAGTAGTTGAGTTAACAGAGGCTGATCCTCACGATAAACCACTTCGCTAATAAGCCCTGTCGAAACACTGCCGACGGTGTTCTGCGCTACGTTGCCAGCGGTAGAAGTGATAAAGGTTGAGCGATTTGCATAGCCTGAAGTGTGCATATTCATTCCAGCTCTGTAGTTACTGTATGAATATACAGTAACCCCTGTATGCATAAAGATCAACCTCATTTTCGGAAAGCGACTCGCAAAATTCATTCAATCTTGATGCCCCTTGAAAAATCATCTTGCCCAACAGCGATAAGTTGCCTATTTTCCTGCTAACGGATCCGCTAGTAAGAAACTTCGTTGTTAATTTATGATTTATAAGGAAATATCATGAAAAAGATATCTTATGAACGGATCTATAAATCCCAGGAATATCTGTCTCCGCTGGGGGACATTCAACATCGTGCACTGTTCGGTGGCTATACCCTGGCAGTGGATGATGCGGTCTTTGCCATGGTGTCAGAGGGAGAACTCTACCTTCGCGCCTGTGAGGAAAGTGCGAAATACTGTGTAAAGAATGCCGCCTCGTTTTTGACACTCATGAAACGGGGGCGTCCGGTGCTTCTGAACTATTTTCGAGTTGATGACGGATTGTGGCAGGACAGGGAGCGTTTGCTCCAGCTCTCCTCGTTCGCACTGAGAGCGGCAAGAAAAGAGCGCTTTCAGCGCCATCAACGAAACCGGCTAAAGGATCTCCCGAACCTGACGTTTCAGCTTGAGGTCTTGCTTTTTGAAGCGGGTATTACCGACGAAGAAACACTTCGGACGCTTGGTGCGAAAGCGAGCTGGCTGAAGATGCGGGCAAAAAATAAAGCACTCAGTATTAAAGTGCTTTTCGCGCTGGAAGGTGCCATTGAGGGACTTCATGAAGCGGCACTCCCGGCGGGAATACGCCGGGAGCTGACGGAGTGGTTTAATGCGCTACCTGAGCCACAGGAGAATCACTCCTCCAGGTAGCGATTTGCTGTTGCAGTCGGCAAATTTCTGGCAGCAGAGCGATAAGCAGACCAATTTGCTGAAGAACCAGTGGCGCTTTGCTGTCGTTTCCTGGATCAAGATGGATAATGCGCTGGGCCAGTTCGTCCAGAGCCTGTTGAACACGCGGTTCATCGGCTGGCCGGTGATGAAGTGCGTCATCGACATAACAGACGGCATCATCCAGCAAAGTGAGGATACCCGGGTTGGTGAGTTTCTCACGGTGGGCACCCAGCGTGGAAATATAGCTGGTGAAGGTATGATTCAGACAGAGCAAGCGGAACGCCGTCTCACGAATCTCTGCGGTGGCACGAGGCTCTGTTGACATGTTAGAGACAACCGAGGCCAGTTCAGCATCGCTGTTGTGCGCATCGCGGCGTGCTATTCGGTAAGCCAGACGGTTATCCCGGCCCTGATGGTACTGTTCAAGGATGGCATCAAGGTACCGGCAGTTGGCATTCATAGCCCTGTCTAACACGCGCGGCAAATTACGGAAACGCCAGTCTGGCCAGATAAAGCTGACAGCCGCCCAGGCAATTGCACAGCCAATCAGGGTATCGATCACACGTGGCAGGGCGACCTCAAACCCTTCACCCAGCAGGTTAAAGCAGAGCAGAACCAGCAGCGTGATGAACATGGTGGCGTGGGCGTACTGCACATTGCGAAAGGCGAAGAACAACACACCGGTGATCACGATCAGGATCAGTTGCCCCTCAACGGACGGCACGAAATAGAGGACCGGCAGCCCAATGGCGACACCGACCAGCGTGCCGAGAATACGCAGTGCAAGGCGGTGCCGGGTGGCGTTGTAGTTCGGCTGGCAGACGAACAGGCTGGTCAGCAGGATCCAGTAGCCATGTTGCAATCCGGTTATTTGGATAAAGGCATAGCCTACGCACAATACCAGCGACATTCTCACCGCGTGGCGAAAGAGAGCCGACTCCGGCGTAAAGTTGCGGCTCAACCGCAACCACATATCGCTAAAGTTGTGGACGCTGTCATCTGCAAGCTGATTTTCTGCATCACTACCGGGTAACGCCATCGCCTGCTCTGACTCAATGGTCGCCAGCTGAGCATCTATCGCCCGCAGGTTATTCAGCAGATATCCCAGAGCTTTAATATGTTCCGGTGACGTTCCGCTGGCCTGAACGCGGTCAATTGCCGCATCAAGATGGCTAAACACACGTTCAAAACGTGGGTCATGCTGATAAGGCGTGCGCAGCAGAATAGAGCGTGCGAGCTGCTGGCATGCCTGGGACTGCATGGAAAGCAGTCGCTGGAAACGGAACATCACGTCGCTGTAGCGGAACTTCTCGCGCAGGGCGGCATACTGAACATGCGAGGAGCTGGCACGTTCATGTATATCCTGAGCGGCAAAGTAATAGTGTAAGGTTCTTCGGGTTCCGCGTTGACCGCGATCGCCACGCAGACGGGTAAGTAGCGATGCTTTAGTCTGGTTAAGGGTGGCAACTAACTGGCCGTTTGCCAGAGCCAGATCGTAGAGCGGGGCCTGGCTTTCTTCCTCGATATCCGGGTCGAAAAGCCGGGATTTTAGCTCCAGATAGTGGGCTAACTGCTCGTAGCTGCGGGCAAGGTTATCCTGCAGAGGGCGAACCGGGAAGATCAGATGGCCGGTTAGCGTCAGCAGGTTATACCAGATGGCGCCCAGCAACAGCAGAACGGGTTGCTGATACCACTGGTCATAAAGGGAAACACCCAGCATGGTATAGATGGCAATCAGCAAGGCACCAAAAGCGATGGTGGCGTAGCGCTGCCCAAGGCCGCCCAGCAAAATAAAACCACTGGTTGAGAGCGTAAGACCGAGGGCAAACAGCCAGGGCCACGGAAAGAGCAACTCAACGGAAGCAGACGCAATAAAAAAACAGACCAGCGTAATCACCAGGTTACGCAAACGTCCGGCCAGACGGTCATCCAGATCCGCAAGCGCCCCCGCAACCACCCCCAGCGTGAGCGGAATGGTGAGCTTGACATCATTCAACCACCACGGCAGGGCTACCGTGCCGCAAAGCGCGATAAAAATCCTGACGTTATAAAGCCAGGTGCTGTTCCAGGTATAACGGCGAAGCAGTGGGCTTAGCATAAGCGCGGCCAGTCCTTATTTACTGAAAACGACGACGAGCATTTGCTTCACGTGCTGCCTGAGCCACTTCAACCGGAACAACCCTGCGCCCGACGGGCCAAAGGGCGATCGCAGCGATTTTAAAGTTCGCGATCCCGACCGGAATACCAATAATCGTGATGCACTGCGCAATACCCGCAAAAATATGCATGATGCACAGCCACCAGCCGAAGAATATCAGCCACAGAATGTTGAGCAGGGTGCCCCCCGTGTTCATCAAGGCGTTTTTGCTCTCCGGATTCAGCTCGTCAACGTGGATGGCTTCATTTCCATACGGGATGAAGGAGAGTTTGGTGATTTCCCAGCATGAGCGGGTCAGGGGGAGTGTGAAAATCAGGACGATGCTCACCAGCGTGGCAAAAAGCCAGGAAAGGGTGGTGGCAAAACCGCCCAGTACAAAATTCAACACATTCAGAACGGTACGCATAAATCCTCACTTCCTTTCGATAAAATTAACGCCTGATGATTGTAACGTTTTTTTAGGCTGGAGCACCTTAAAACTGGCAGTTAAACTGTCAGGTAAACTATCTCTTCGTGGATTTGGCGGGACATGGAACTTAAAGCAACTTCATTAGGCAAACGCCTGGCGCAACACCCCTATGACAGGGTTGTTCTCCTCAACGCCGGGGTGAAAGTCTCCGGAGAACGCCACGAATACCTTATTCCGTTTAATCAACTTCTGGCTATCCACTGCAAACGTGGGTTGGTGTGGGGGGAACTGGAGTTCGTTCTGCCTGACGATAAAGTGGTGCGTCTGCACGGCACCGAGTGGGCGGAGACCCAGCGTTTCCATCATCATCTTAACGCGCTCTGGCAGCAGTGGAGCCACGACATGAGTGTGATTGCTGCCCAGGTACTGCAGCAGGTGCTGGATGATATCGCCCAAAGCAACGCGCAAAACACGTGGCTTACCCGCCAGCAGACCGCCGGGTTACAGCAAAAAATCAGGCAGGCACTCTCGGCGCTGCCGTTATCCGTGACGCGTCTCGATGAGTTCGATAATTGCCGCGATGCCTGGCGTCAGTGTCAGGCCTGGCTAAGCGATATGGATAAGAGCCGGTTCGCCCATAATCAGGCCTGGACTGACACCATGCTCACCCGATACGCCGATTTTTTCAGTACGGTTGAATCTTCTCCACTCAATCCTGCCCAGGCGCGTGCGGTGGTTAACGGTGAGCAGTCCTTGCTGGTGCTCGCGGGAGCCGGGAGCGGTAAAACGTCGGTGCTGGTGGCGCGCGCGGGCTGGTTGCTGACAACCGGGGAAGCCGTTGCTGAACAAATTCTGCTTCTGGCTTTTGGCCGCAAGGCTGCCCAGGAGATGGACGAGCGTATCCAGGAACGCCTGCACACCCAGGATATTACGGCCAGAACCTTCCATGCTCTGGCGTTGCACATCATTCAGCAGGGCAGCAAAAAAGTGCCAGCGGTGAGTAAACTGGAGAACGACACGCAGGCGCGCCAGGCTTTGTTTATCAAAACATGGCGCCAGCAGTGCAGTGAGAAAAAGGCGCAGGCAAAAGGATGGCGTCAGTGGCTGGAGGAAGAACTTAACTGGGAGGTGCCTGAGGGCAGTTTCTGGCAGGATGAAAAACTGGCGCGGCGTCTGGGCTCGAGACTTGACCGCTGGGTAAGCCTGATGCGGATGCACGGTGGGTCGCAGGCTGAAATGATTGACAGTGCGCCGGAGGAGATCCGCGATCTGTTTTCTAAGCGGGTTAAGCTTATGGCACCGTTGCTGAAAGCCTGGAAAACTGCCCTGAAAGCGGAAAATGCTGTCGATTTCTCTGGCCTGATCCATCAGGCCATTATCATTCTTGAGAAGGGGCGCTTTGTCAGCCCGTGGAAACATATTCTGGTGGATGAATTCCAGGATATCTCGCCGCAACGCGCAGCATTGCTTTCAGCGTTACGGGCACAAAACAAGCACACGTCGTTGTTTGCCGTGGGTGACGACTGGCAAGCCATCTATCGCTTCAGCGGTGCGCAGCTTTCACTGACGACCGCATTTCACCACTATTTTGGCGAAGGCGATCGCAGCGATCTGGATACCACCTACCGCTTCAACTCCCGTATTGGTGAAATCGCCAATCGCTTTATCCAGCAGAACCCGTATCAGCTGGCCAAGCCGCTTAACAGCCTGCGGTCAGGGGATAAAAAAGCGGTCACTCTGCTGGCGGATGACCAGCTGGAACCGCTGCTGGACAAGCTCAGCGGCTATGCAAAGCCTGAAGAACGTATTCTGGTGCTGGCGCGCTATCATCACCTGAAACCGGCTGCGCTGGAGAAAGCGGCCACCCGCTGGCCGAAACTGCAGCTTGAATTTATGACGATTCACGCCAGTAAAGGTCAACAGGCCGATTATGTGATTGTGATAGGGCTGAAAGAAGGTAGCGACGGTTTTCCGGCTCCGGCTCGTGAGTCAGTGATGGAGCAGGCTTTACTGCCTATGCCGGAAGATTTTCCGGATGCCGAGGAACGACGTTTGCTGTATGTGGCCATCACCCGCGCGCGTCATCGTGTGTGGCTGCTGTTCAATAAAGAAGAACCGTCAGTGTTTGTTGATATTCTGAAGAGTATTGATGTGCCAGTAGCGCGCAAGCCATAACGACGTCAGGCTTGTTTTTGGGGCCGGGTAAGGCGTAGCCGCCACCCGGCTTAAAATTTACTTTAATCTTTCAGACAGATAACGCTGGTAGTCCGGAATAAGGATATCAACCGGCGAGTTAAACTGCGGCGATTCGATGATGAAATCTGCCGTTGAAAGGTTAGTCGCCACTGGAATATTCCAGACAGTGGCAAGGCGCAGCAGTGCTTTCACGTCCGGGTCATGCGGAACCGCATTCAGCGGATCCCAGAAGAAAATCAGCACATCAATTTTCCCCTCAGAAATCTGCGCACCTACCTGCTGATCGCCGCCCATCGGGCCGCTCAGCATGGCATTGACTTCAAGACCCGTTTCGCGCTGGATCAGATTACCGGTTGTACCGGTCGCCGAGAGGGTGTGCTTTTCCAGCAAAGACTGATGGCGGCGAACCCAGTTAAGCAGCATTTGTTTACAGTGGTCGTGCGCAACCAGAGCAATGTGTTTGCGTTCAGGTAGCGTGCGTGTTGTCAGTTCCATAATCGTATCCATCAGGTTAACTGGCTACACGATGACGGGAACTGTCTGACGCTGCAAGAGAAAGGCGAAAAAAATGTGGCTTATGATGAAGGTTGTTGCTTCGCCCATTGTAAAAAGCGGGCTCGCGTGTCCGGATCGGCCTGCTGGAACCAGAATTTAAGGCGTTGTTCCGTCAGGGTTTGGGACTGAGGAGGAATGACATCCAGTTCAGATACACCGGATAACAGCGTACTGTCGTCTGCCATCATAGTGGCAAACTGGGGAAGCGATGCGCGTTTACCTGCTTTATTATAGGTCTGGGTCGCGGCCTCATAATCCGGGCCTTTAGGGGACGTGGTCAACGCCAGAATATCAAGCTTCACCGGAATCGGCATCGCATCGCCATCCAGCAGCTCAACGCGCGGTGAGGTGTCAAAGGCCGAAGATTCTTTCTCCGTTTCAAGGCGAGGCAGGGTGATGTTCACCTGACTGATTTGCCGGGTATTAAAGCTGACGATCAGCGGCGGGGAGATGTACATCCGTTGTTCATGATTAGCGAGACCGATCGACTTTTCTACCCGGAAGACCAACTGATGAGGCCCGTTATCTAGCTCGATGCTGTCTGCGCCGCGTAATAATGAACTGGAGACTTTTTTTCCATCCAGAACCAGCAGATCAATGTCGGTAGAGAGCCGGAGCGTGGTCGCAAAAACGCAAACCGGCATCACTAATGCAATCACAGCAGTGGCAATTCCGGTTTTCATAGAAGGCTCCTGTCAGAAATACTGATGTTGCATTAATGTATCTAAATCTTTCGAAAATCATCTTTACTAACATATAGACATATTTCACGGTTTTGCCCTCATACATCTGTATGGGATGGATGGTTGAGATATGCGCTTTGGCGTACACTTTGAAAAAAACCAGGAGAAAAACCATGAAAGAGAACGATATTGCCGAGATATTGACCTCCACGCGCACCATTGCGTTGGTGGGTGCGAGCGATAAACCGGATCGTCCAAGCTATCGGGTCATGAAGTACCTTCTCGATCAGGGTTATCACGTTATTCCGGTGTCGCCAAAAGTGGCCGGTAAAAGCTTACTGGGCCAGCAGGGATACGCCACCCTAAACGACGTACCTGAAAAAGTGGATATGGTAGATGTTTTCCGCAATTCTGAAGCCGCGTGGGAAGTGGCGCAAGAGGCCATCGCTATCGGCGCGAAAACGCTGTGGATGCAGCTAGGCGTCATTAACGAGCAGGCTGCTGTGCTGGCGCGCGATGCAGGTTTGAATGTGGTTATGGACCGCTGCCCGGCGATTGAACTCCCCCGCCTGGGGCTGGCGAAATAACAAAAAAAAGCCCGATTATCGGGCTTTCTTACACACTTAGTTCCGCAGGCGCGGAGCCTGTAACTGTTTGCGGATAGTCTGAGCAAGTTCATCCATCGTGGGTTGCTCCGGATGCTCATCCTGTAGTTCGCTACTCAGCTGCGCTTCAGCAAGATAGGTGTGAACGGGTTGTCCATCGTCACCTTCCATCACCACATGATACCAGGGCGCAGCGCGAAGCTCGGCGTTGACCGCCAGCTCGTCTGCAGACGGTTCATCAAGAGAATACTCCGGGTCGATATCCACGACCACACCCAAATACCCTAGCAAAGTGTGGCGGACCTGCTGGCCGATACCGAATTTGCTGGCAATCATAGTCACCTCCCGGGAAATACGACTTACACGTTATGTGCGGGCAATATTTCTCTTTTCAAGTTACATGACGCGACAGGCAAACCCTTTCAGATAGAGCCCTTCCGGGTAGGTAGCAATCACCGGGTGATCGGCTGCCTGACGGAACTGCTCTATAAATTGTACATCACGGCCAGCATCTATTGCGGCATCGGCGATGATTTTCTGAAATAAATCTGTGGTCATCAGGCCAGAGCAGGAGAAGGTAAGCAGAATGCCGCCCGGGTTCAGTAGCTGAATGGCCAGCATGTTGATGTCCTTATAGCCACGGCAGGCACCCATCAGCTGACTTTTGTTTTCCACAAACTTAGGGGGATCCATGACGATAACGTCGAATTTCTCGCCCTGATCGCGATACTTACGCAGCAGTTTGAAGACATCATCGCGAATAAATTCGGCTTTGCTCACATCCAGCTTGTTCAGCTCGACGTTCTGTTTTGCCACGTCCAGCGCTTCCTGCGAGGTATCCACACTGACAACCTGGGCACAGCCACCCATCAGCGCTGAAACGGCAAAACCGCCGGTATAGGAGAAGCAGTTCAGCACGCGTTTGTCGGCAACGTACTGACGCGTAGCCAGACGACTGTCGCGCTGGTCGAGGTAGTAACCCGTTTTGTGGCCGCCCTGAATATCCACCAGCAGTTTCATGCCGTGCTCTTCAATCGGCAGCAGGGCAGGCGGCAACCCGCCTGTCACTGGACCCTGGGTCAGCTCCATGCCCTCTTTTTTACGCACGGCCACATCGCTGCGGTCGTAAATGGCGCATTCCGGGAACAGCGTTTGCAGTGCGCTAATCAACGCCGCACGTTGATATTCCGCGCCAGCACTCAGGAGTTGCAGCACCAGGAAGTGACCAAAGCGGTCAATGGTGACGCCCGGCAGGCCGTCGGACTCACCAGCAATCAGGCGGTAGCTGTCCAGCCCGTCGCGTTTTGCCAGCCAGTCACGCCATTGCTGTGCCTGCTGCAGACGGCGAACGAAGAAGTCGATGTCGATGGTTTCATCTTTATCAAAGGTCCAGACGCGGGCACGGATCTGGGACGCTGGCGAGTAAGCACCTCGCGCTAACCATTTCCCCTGATGGTCAACGATATCAATGGTTTCACCGAGGCTGGCTTTACCTTCCATACGGGCAACCGCGCCGGAAAAGACCCAGGGATGACGGCGCAGTAATGACTTCTCGCGCCCTTTGGCTAACACTAAACGTACACTCATAATTTGCTGTTCTGTCGATTTCAGGAAATGGCGCGTAGAGTAGCACATTCAGCAAGGCGCAATCATCTGCGGATACCATTGAGCGTTTCGGCACAAAATCAAATCGCTTAAGCACATTACGGCATTGTCGCGTGCTTTACCTTAGGGCTTCCGGTTCAGCAAAGGAAACCCCATGAAAAAGCGCAGTGTAATCGCAATAACCGCTCTGGCGGCAATGAGTTTTCAGGTTTTAGCAGCAACACCTTTCAGCATCACCAGCCAGGATATTTCTGGCGAACGCCGTTTAGCGCAACAGCAGGTGTTTGAGGGATTTGGCTGCCACGGTGGGAATATCTCTCCGCAGCTGGCGTGGAAAAATCCGCCCGCTGCTACGAAAAGTTTTGCCGTCACGGTATATGACCCGGATGCGCCCACTGGCAGCGGCTGGTGGCACTGGACCGTAACCAATATTCCAGCGAGTACAATGATGTTGCCAGCCGATGCCGGTAACCCGAATGGTGAGAAATTACCTGAAGGCGTTGTGCAGGGACGTAATGATTTCGGCTATTCTGGATTCGGCGGTGCATGTCCGCCCGCAGGTGATAAGCCTCATCGCTATCAGATTACCGTCTGGGCTCTGGACGTGGATAAACTGCCCGTCGACAAAAATGCCAGCGGCGCGCTGGTCGGCTTTATGATCAATAGTCATGTTCTGGCGAAGGCCCAGTTAACAGCAACCTACAGCAGATAAGGATGGCGGGGTGCAGGAGTTCCATTTTCGACATAAACATCTCACGGCGGGTGAAGTGAGTGCCAGCAAAATGCATCGCCTGCACCAGGTTAAACTCTTTTTTCCGGCGATTTGTCATATCACTCACGGCAGTAAGGTGATTGTTCAGGATGACAACCGACTGGTGGCGACACGGGATGAGCTCATCATTATTCCTGCCAATACGGCGATGGAGATTATCAATCAGCCTGCGAACGGTATGTTTCGCTCGGACTTGCTGATGTTGTCTCCGGAGATCGTTACCGAATTTAAAACGCATTACCTGAAATCCTGGCCGCGCACGACGTTGCATTCGCTCTGCGCCCCGCTGAGCGAGGGGCTGGCGTTTATGTGGGATAACCTGCTGCAAGCCGTGCGTCAGGGTTTACCGGAAACGCTACAAAAGCATCAGGCCTTCGGTCTTTTGCTGGCATTGCTGCATGATGGCGTGGCAGGTCCGCTGCTTATTGAGCGAAATATTAACCTGACCGAACAGGTGCGGCAGTTCATTATGCTGTCGCCCGCCAGAGCCTGGACCGCGCAGGACATCGCCAGCCGTCTGGCCCTGAGCGTGCCGACGCTGCGCAGACGGTTACGTGAAGAGTCACAGAGCTTTCGCCAGATTGTGGAGGAGGTGAGGATGGCCGTTGCGCTGTCACAGTTACAGTCAACCCGATTACCGATTGGCGAAATCGCATTACAATGTGGGTATCTTTCCAGCTCTCGTTTCACCGCTCGTTTCCGGCAACACTATGGCTGTTTACCGAAAACGCTACGTTAAGGAGAAGAAAAATGGCAAAAGTCTGCACCATCGCCTGGGTTAACGGTGTCGTCCAGGGCGTCGGCTTCCGCTACAGCACCCAGCGTGAAGCGATTGAGCTTGGGCTAACGGGATACGCGCGAAACATGGATGACGGCAGCGTTGAGGTGGTCGCCTGTGGCGAAGCGGAACAGGTCGATAAGCTGGTGGCGTGGCTGAAAGCGGGGGGGCCGCGCAGCGCTCGGGTTGATAAGGTTTTGACGGAACCGCACCAACCCGGCCGGGAGTACGTTAACTTCGGTATTCGCTACTAAATGCATTTCACCGGTTTTGGCAGGCCGGCAATTTTGGTGGCCTGCTTTGCCGGGCCTTTAGGGAACAGACGATACAGATAGCGGCTGTTGCCTTTCTCTTCACCGAACTTATTGGCCATGGCCTTAACCAACATGCGGATGGCTGGAGAGGTGTTGAATTCGAGGTAGAACTCGCGCACAAAACGCACCACTTCCCAGTGTTCGGGGGAGAGGGTAATCCCTTCGTTTTCCGCAATTCTCTCCGCCAGCGGCTCGCTCCAGAGCATTGTATCTTTCAGATAGCCTTCGCTATCGGTCTCAATTTCCTGGCCTGCAAAAATCAACATAATCTTCTGTCGTGTGTGAAAAAATCGGCAACAGTGTAGCAAAAAAACGGCCGCAGGATAAACCGTGACCTACAGGAGTAGCTGTAGCAGATTGTTGGCATTGAGCTTTTTCAGTGCGTTGCATTTATGGGTCGAAACCTGTTTCTCTGACATATCCGTCACGATGGCAATGTGGCGTACCGGCAACCCGGTAAGCATGAGATCGAGCACGTTGAATTCAAGGCCGGTAAGACAGCAGTCAAGACTTCGAACGCGGCGAGGCTCCTTTGCCAGCAAATATGCCGCATCTGCGACAGCGATCCTGTCATCGATGATATAAAGGGTTAACGTACTGAAACGCTTGCGTAAATGCGTCGCCAGCGCCCACCCCTTTTCATTGCAGACCAGATAAAGGCTGCCTTTCCAGCGGGCGGTTTCCAGTCTGAGCAAAATGTTTATCAGCGCCTGATGCGTAGCCGCCACGGAAAAACGGCAGCGCACAACAAGCACGCGGCGGGTAAGCAGCGATGGTTGCCATTGTACGGTGTCGCTTTGGACCTCTAACTGAACGCCCCGACGAAGCAGCGCGTAGCGCAACCCTTCGGCGTAAAATCGATTATTGTCGAGAATGGCGTAACTCACGGTGACCTCGTTATAACGTGCTGGGCGTATAGATAACGCGCAGAGTGCCGGTATAGTCGCCCGCGTTTTTGCTGCTGGCAGCAAACGCAGGGGTTTTCAGGATAATAGGCGCAGGAATGCACAGTACGCTTTCTCGTCCGCCGGGCAGCACGACCTGGCGCAAATACTGCGGATCGTTAGTGCCTTGCCAGACCATCGTTTTACCGTTTGCGACGGATTCGGTTGCGCCTGTTATTGGATTGGTGACGGAGACCCGATAATCGAGACGATCCCGCGCATCCGTCTGGCTACCACCGCGCCGCCTGATAGAAAACGCGCCTTCGGCACGGACCGTAGACGTAAGTCCATCGTCCTCAAACCGAAGATAGGCGCGGGTGCTAGTACTGTTTTTGCCGTCGTACAGGCACATATCCAGCGTGTTTTCCCCCTGGATCTCGCTGCCCCCTGGCCGTCCCGGAAAATTGGTCAGGTTGAGGTTAACAATGGGCGTTGAGTGCGGAAATGCCGGCAAATAAATCTGCTGATTACCCGGATCGACCACTTCAATGCGTATATTTGCCTGCCAGTTGGCGATGGTGAGATAGCCAGGACAACCGACATTAACGTCATTGAAGTTCCCGCCGCAGTCGGCGCTTCCCCATTGACGCAGGTTCTGCTTCAGCGTTGCGGTCCAAATCCCCGGCAGGGCGAGCTTATCCAGCTCGCTTTTCACGATATAGAAATCGAAGTAGGGCTCTCTGTTCCAGGCGCTGAGATCGCTCGTTCCACCCGTGACAAAGCTGGCGAAGGTAAACACTTTATTGTTGATAAACATGTAGTGATCGCCATACACCTTGATATCCACCGTTTTGCTGGTGAGGGCATGCGTAAAACGTAAATTGATGGCGTAGGGCGCGGCCGGGTTCCCGGAGAACCAGACGGGAGCGTTCATGCAGGCTCCGTACGTGGTGTCAGTCCTGGAAAGACAGGTCAGTGTATTACGCCCCCACTTTTGCGGATCGGCGGCATCATAACCGCCTGATTCATGAAGCCAGATATCGAAACGCGCGGGCGGTGCCGTGCGGTCGAAGCTGATCCCTGCGCTGGTGTTTCGTCCCGCGGGGGCGCCCGCCAGCGTCTGGCCGGCCCACAGGCTTAAGAACAGTAAAAAAAAGAGGTACTTAATCACATCATTTCCCTTTCGTGAGGTTGTCGGCGTTCATGGCAGTTGGACCGGTTGGTACCGATCGTCCGGCGAGCATCAGCTGTGCCTGCTGTTGGACGGCATCCGGCAGGGCAGAGAAGGTTAACTCCCGGCAAGGAATTGAACCCACATAGCGCACCACGTCGCGCATACTCTTCACGTTGAGCGCGCACTGATAAAACTGCTGTTGACGCACCAGGTAGAGGTTATGCAGCAGGGCGTCGCTTTGGGCGCTAAACCCGCCGTTGCCAAGGTCGCTCCAGCCGTTCACGTTCAGGGGCACGCCACCAATAAACGGCGAATGGTGCTCGTCAGTTAACTGGCCGAGCCAGGTGTAGCTTGCGGTAGTTTGCACGTCCCGGCGCAGCAGTTTGCCTGGCACCATAAACAGCGTTCTGCTGCCTGAACCTTGCGTAATCTCACTGCTGGCCCCCCGCGAGACATCCAGCGATTCGTTAATCGTCAGCGTCGTCTGCTGATAGCCCGGTACCGCGAAGAGAGCGCGGCTATTACCCGGAATGTCTGCACTGCCGCTGTTATCCAGCGACACGGCGACGCTTGAAGCCTGGGTATCTTCCGGTGTAGCAACGTTAACCGCGATGGCGGAAGCAGGACGACCGTCGCTCCAGCGGCCCAGCCACAGGCCAGAACGAGACAGCGCAAGGGTCGAGCTGTAGTTGCCGCTGCTGCTCAGCGTGTGGCGGCTGTCCTGACGATCCCATGCATCGCTTACGGTCAGGCTACCGTTGCCGTATCGCCCACCCTGGCGCGTATAGGCTGAGGTATTCAGCGAGTCGCTGTTGATGCCAGACGCGCTAAGGCCGTACTCATTTTCGCCGCGGGCATCGGCATACCAGTTATGCGCAACGTTATAGCTCAGCTGGTTTTTTTCACGCTGCTGGTGCTGCCATGTCGCCCCAAGAGAGGTGTAGCTTGACGCATCACCCCGACGGTTATGCGCCATGGACAGGCTCATGCTTAGGTAGCCGCCTTTATCCCTGCCTTCGCGGGAATCATCGTTACGCATAAACAGGTTAATGCTGCTGTTAATGTTCAGGCCATGGGTGCTAAAGGCATTGCTCAGGCCTCCCTGCCAGGCACGCGTGCGCGTGCGGGTCATATAGACCGATTCCCACGGTAAACCCGCATCGTGGCGATCGTCGTTATCCGGGAGCTCCCGACGTGAAACGTACCGTCCTTCGTTACGGTTATCCGAATACCCCAGGCTCGCATACCAGGCGCCGACAGGCACGGAAAACATCACCGAGAGGGTTCGATAACAGCCGTTCACGGCGTCAAACCCCGCGCTTCGGGTGTTGCAGTTTTCCGCTGATAACGCGTTGCGATAGAGGCTCAGTGAAAAGCCGTCGTTGTAGCTGATTTGCTGGATATTGCCGCGCTGGCCTTCGCTGCCGTAAAGGTAGCTAAACCGGGTACTCAGCACGCCGTCGATCGGGCCCGCGTTGAAGCCCCGGCTCCAGTCGAGCGCATTTTCCAGGAAACGCTGGTTTTTCTTTATCGTTGCACCGCTGGTCAGCGCCAGCGTCGGGGTGACGGGCAGGCGTACGCCTGCCTGCGCAACCGCGCTACGTTCTTCGTTTTGATCGCTATTGTCGGTTTCGCCCGCCTGCAGGAACCACTCGACGCGGTCGAATGGCGTAATACCGGTTCGGGTAAACGGCACCTGCTCGGTACGTGTCAACCGGTTATTTTCATAGACCGACAGCGTGACGGTGTAGCTCCCGTCCGGAAACGATCGCGTGTCGAGGGTTTGCGCCCCGGCATTCAGATAAAAGCTGGCCAGCAGCTGATTGCCACGGCGCGCGTCGATACGCGCGTCATGGGAAAGCAGTACGGTGACAGGAGTTCCCTTTGACTGCTGAACCGGATTAATCCACGCTCGTGTTGAACCCGTGCGCAGACCGCGAATTTTGCCCAGCGGCAGCTGGCTGAGGTTGATATTCCCGCCGGCATTACTGAACAGATCGCGGGTATCCATCTCGCCCAGCTGGACATAGTACTGACGCAAGATATCCTGGCGGAACCAGGCGTTGTTGACTGTGATTTCCTGTTGCTGCTGGTGCCTTGAACGCTGTCCCAGCCAGGTCCAATCGAGGTTAACATAGCCGTCCTGCGTGAGCGCCAGGGCACCATTGCCCTGTACGGTAGCTGACTGATAGTCTCTGTCGGCAACAAAATTAACATTCTGCTGATGGATCAGCGCATTTTCAGTGTCCTGCGTGGGCTGATACCACTGATTTTCCGCGGTGGCTTTAGGCAGAAATTTCTTGTCCAAAAACAGGCTAATACGGGCGTTATTCTCGTCATAGATAATGGCCGCGCGGTCGGTATCAATGTAATCGCAGCCTGCTGCGGAGCCGTTGCTGCTGCAGGCCAGGTTGCCGTTACGGGCAAGCGGAACGGACAGCGCGGCAGACACGGTGGCCACCAGAGCAGGATCGTTATTAAACCGGCGTTTGATGGCCGCTATTACGGTTTCAGGTGCGACAAAGCTTACCGTTTCAAGCGTGATATCCGTTTCAAACAAGCCAAGCGACTCGCCGTAGAGGTTCACCTCTGTCCACAGGCGCTGCGTCTTCGCCAGATCTTCAAAACCCGGTGGGACGGCCATCCCTGCACAGGCGAGTTGGATGGATGCGGGTAACAAAGCAACAAAGAGGAGAGTATTTCTGTGAAACGCCATGAACGAGCCTCGACATCATCCTGACGTCAGAGGGTAGGCACCCTCTGACGTTATTCCTTAGGTGCTGTGGTGTTACGCACCGCCTTCCGTGGTCGTCGCCTGCGTCAGCATCAGGCTGACAACGCCGCTGTACTGACCGGTTTTCAGAATGCCTTTGGTTGTCTGAGAAATGGTCAGAGGTAGTACCGCTGAACCGTTTTCAATGCTCCCTGGGAACAGCTCGGTGCCGGTGTATTCAACATCGGTGGTGGAGAGGGTTTTATCGCCCAGCATCACCGTCATTGGGATGGCCTCAGCGCCGTCGGCATTCGCCAGTTTAGCCGCGCTAACCAGACGGACTTTCACGTTGCTGGTGGCGGAGTTAGACCACACCTTGGTATTCAGGCGATAGCTTTCCAGACCGCGGCCTGGCAGGTACTGCATATCGATGCTTGCTGGCAGCGGCGTGTTATCGGCCTGGGTCATGTCCAGCTGTGAATCAACGCTGGCGTTGACGGTAATATCTTTTTGGATCGCCAGCGCGCTAACGGACGTGGTCATCGCGGCAACAATCATCAGAGGTTTAAAATACTTACGCATTGATATCTCCATATTTACAAATGAGCCCCCTGGCTCTTTAAACAAACCCTTTTGGGTCTTTACGGTAACGTCGTGTTATTGCACGACGGGTAAATCAGCTTCTTCAGCGGTTTTATTCACCCAGTTGAAGTAGCGGAATTTATATTTCTGGCCTTGTATCTTTGTGAGCGTTTTTAATTTCCGTTCGGTGTCTGGATAAATCGTCGCGTCTTCTTTAATCCATTTACACGACGAGTCGGCATCACATATTCCAATCTCTCTGAGCGGCACTCGCAGCGTACCGCTATTTTTTAGCGTCCCCTTGAGCGGGTCTATCGACAGAGACACCACGCTTTTTTTCGGGGCGAGGTGGATCAGGGCACCCCAAATGACGTTGACGCCCAGCGTCGCCGTCGCAGCCGGGCTTTCTGTCTTGCCGGGAATAATGCTGTCAGGCTGCTTTACCCCTTCAAAATAGACGCGCCAGGTGGTTTCTTTTTCCGGTGGCGTAAGCGATACCAGACGAACGACGCGCATTGCGCCTGCCGCGAGGGCAAATTTTTCGGGCGTGACAACAACGCCACCTTCTTTCCACGAGGCCACATCAATCTCTTTTTCCTGGGCCGTGCCGGGATTAAGAATTTTCTTTTGCCTCACCCGAATGAACTGAATATCATCCGTTTTCGACGCTACCTTAATTTGCGCCGCACCGGACCTGTCCACATTCAGTTCCATGGGGTACACGCTCATATTGGCCATTGCCATTTCTGAGAAAAATGGCAATGACAGCGCGGCGGCATAAAAGGCGGTTGTCATGTTCACTCTATTTTTCTGTTTCACATTCAGTCTGCCTGCTCTGAGTTCATCGGCGGCGCGTTAACACCAGGACACCGTCTGCTTTCGTATTGCTTCAGGGCAGGGAAACTTTAACCAGAACAGCGGTTTGTGAAAATTTGTATTAATTAACTCGTTAAATACAGGTTTTTATCCTGCTTTTCTGTCTTTAAGGTTGTATAGTTAAGCGAAAATACCGCGACCAGGGATAGGAAGAAAATTCCTTCTGATGAAAAAACAAGCAGGTCAGGAGGCGGTTTTCATGTCGATGTACCAGGGATTAAAAAAGCATGCGGTAACAACCGAGAATAAAAGATGTTTTTTATATGCAATAATTCGTTGTTATTCGATCCTGAAGCACATGCAATAAGCCTTGTTGGACAACCAGAATCTGTATTAACGATTTCGGCGCCAGCCGTTCGGCTTTTGCAGGAATTTATTAAATACAAAGGACGCGACCTGAGTCGGGAGGAATTGATTGCTCGCGTGTGGGAAGAGTTTGGCTTTACGCCATCGGGAAATAACCTCAATAAAGCGGTTAGCGAATTACGTAAAAGCTTCCAGTCTCTGGGAGAGGGATACGAATTTATCGTGACCGTGCCCCGTTACGGGTTCCGTTTTGAGGCCGATGTGATTTTTCAGCCTGGAGAGACTATTCAATCCGCCGCACCTCAGCCCTCATCCGCGCCGAAAGAGGTAACGCCGCAGCGGCTGTCTCTGAAAAGATGGGCGCTCGTGGCCGTATCGATCGTCGTTGCATTGGGGGCGAGCCTTTACTTTAGCCGACAGCAGGGGATTTTCGTTCCGGCGAAGCTCAATCCGGTTAAGGATAAAATCGTACGTTGCAGTATCTGGATTATTAACGATCACGGACGTCCGTTGGTGCTATCGAAATTAGCGGAGCGGCTGGAGGCCAATAACGTGGCGTGCGAACGCGAGGAGTACGACATTTATTATTTCAGCGCCCGTTTTTCTATTTCCGCAGCAGATGAAGTGTTCATTGGCGCCTGCCCGGTCAGCAAAACTAGCCTGTGCAAAACCATACGTTATAAAAGCGGGGCACAAAAATGAAAATAAAACTTCTTTTTGGCATGGGAGGTGTCCTGGTTGGTAGCTCGCTGGCATATTTTTACTACTCTGGCGGCGTGTTTAAAAAGGATATGCTGGCGTGTAGCACTGAATTTAACTTTACGCGCAATGAGGGTAAAGCCAGTGAAGTGAAGGTCAATACCGTTGCCCAGTTCTATTTTCATCGGGACGGTACAGGGGTGACCACCTATAAAGGTGCGGCAAGGGCTGGCGGGCAAAATTTGATCGTTGACAGGGATGTGGATTTTACCTGGGAGCAGCGGGATGATGATAACGTCATTGTGTTGAGCTACACCAAAACCTGGCGCCGGCATAATGACAATACGGCGGATGCCCAGTGGGGTAGCTTCGCCTATCCGACCGCACGCTACTATCTGACGATCTCTGAACTCTCGCCTTCAGTATGGCTGATTCAGGATCGGCGTTACCCCACCTATATTTGCCGGGGTGAGTAGGGCATAAAAAAAGGAGAATGCCGCCGGCATTCTCCTTTTCGTTTCAGCAAATCTGCTTAATCGCGGCTGGCGAAGCCCAGGATGCTCAACAGGCTGACGAAGATGTTGTACAGCGACACATACAGGCTCACGGTAGCACGAATATAGTTCGTCTCACCGCCGCGAATGATGTTGCTGGTTTCAAACAGGATCGCGCCTGAAGAGATCAGAATAAACACCGCGCTGATCGCCAGATGCAGGGCCGGCAGCTGCAGGAAGATGTTTGCCACCATACCCACCAGCACCACCACAACACCTGCCATCAGCATACCGCCGAGGAAGGACATGTCCTTACGCGTGGTCAGCACGTAGGCCGAGCAGCAGAGGAACACCAGCGCAGTACCGCCCAGTGCCATACCGATGAGGTCACCCATTCCGGCAGACAGATACGCGTTCAGCATTGGCCCCAGGATGTAGCCCAGGAAGCCGGTGAAGGCAAAAGCAGACAGAATACCAACCGGTTTGTCAGCGGTTTTGTAGGTCAGGAACATCAGACCATACATGCCTACCAGCGTCAGGATCAGCCCCGGAGACGGCAGCATCAGCACGGTGCTGGCAGTTGCGGTGATCGCTGAAAACGCCAGCGTCAGGCTAAGCATGAAATAGGTATTGCGCAGCACCTTGTGGGTACTGAGTAGCGATGTGCGGTCGCGTGAGGAAGTAATAATACGATCCATGAGTCACTCTCTTATGACAGATGTAATTAACGGAAAGAATAGGAAACGGCACGCCAGTCTCAAAGTGGTTTTACCCATCTTTACTCAGCACGTTAGCGCTCGAGGTGGTTGTTTCTTCTGCAGAAATACGTTTCACCAGTATGAACAGTGGTTTGCGAGAATTTACCAGATCAACCTCTTATAGGTTACTGAAAAATATTGCGTTATTACCATTAGAACGCTAAGAGTTATCTCCGGATCGTCATAAAACAGACAATAAGGCGAAGGAAATGAAACCACAAACACGCACTCACTTTACCCTCTCTTTGTTAACCGCCGGGATCCTGTGCGCCAGCACGGTAACCTGGGCGGCTAATGTGCCAGCAGGAACCCAACTGGCAGAGAAACAGGAACTGGTCAGGAATAATGGCAGTGAACCGGCTTCGCTCGACCCGCACAAAGTCGAAAGCGATGTCGAATTCAATATTATCAGTGATTTATTCGAAGGTCTGGTGAGCGTTTCACCGCAAGGTGAAATTCAGCCCCGTCTGGCGGAAAAATGGGAGAACAAGGGCAACACCGTCTGGACGTTCCATTTACGCCCGGGCATCACCTGGAGCGATGGTACGGCCATTACCGCAGAAGATGTGGTCTGGAGCTGGCAGCGCCTGATCGACCCGAAAACGGCGTCACCGTATGCCAGCTACCCGGGCAACATGCACATTGCTAACGCAGCCGATATCGCCCAGGGGAAAAAAGCGCCGGATACGCTGGGCGTGAAAGCAATCAATGACACGACGCTGGAGGTGACGCTCACGCAGCCAAATGCGGCGTTCCTCGCGATGCTGGCGCACCCGTCGCTGGTGCCAGTGGATAAAGTGCTGATTGGTCGTTTCGGCGATAAGTGGACCAAACCGGAGCATTTCGTCAGCAGCGGGGCGTATAAACTGTCGCAGTGGGTGGTCAACGAACGCATCGTGGCGGAGCGTAACCCGCGCTACTGGGATAATGCACACACCGTCATCAACAAAGTGACGTATCTGCCCATCACGTCTGAGGCCTCGGATGTGAACCGCTATAAAGCGGGCGAAATTGATATCGTGTACACGGTGCCGATCAACCAGTTTGCGCAGCTCAAGAAAACCCTTGGCACGCAACTGGATGTCTCTCCGCAGCTTGCGACCTATTACTATGAATTCAACACTACTCGCCCGCCATTCAGCGACGCACGCGTGCGCAAGGCGCTGAATATGGCGCTGGATAAAGACATTATTGCCGGGAAAGTATTAGGGCAGGGACAGCGTCCGGCGTGGCTTATCAGTCAGCCCGATATCGGCGGTGTTAAGTTACAGAACCCGGATTACGCCAGCTGGCCGATGGATAAACGGATTGCTGAGGCCAAAAAATTGCTGGAAGAGGCCGGGTACAACGCCAGCCATCCTCTGACCTTTAACCTGCTCTACAACACCTCTGAATCGCACCAGCGTATCGCGATTGCAGCCAGCTCCATGTGGAAGAAAAACCTCGGCGTGGAGGCGAAGCTGCAAAATCAGGAATGGAAAACCATGCTGGATAGCATGCATACCCACAACTTTGACGCGGTGCGTTACGCCTGGATTGCCGATTACGACGACGCGGCGACGTTCCTGAACAACTTCCGTACCGGTGACAGCGAAAACACCAGTCAGTACAGCAACCCGGAATACGATCAGGCGCTGGTGAATGCCGCAAAAGCCAAAACCACGGCTGAGCGCGGCAAGTTTTATCAGCAGGCAGAAGATCTGCTGGGGCGTGATGTGCCAGCCATTCCGGTTTATCACTACGTCCGTACGCACCTGGTGAAACCCTGGGTAGGGGGATTTACGCCGGATAAGCTGGGGTACTATTTCACCAAAGACATGTACATCAAAAAACATTAAGCCGGTGCTGATAAAATCGTCGATGTGTCGTCAGTTCAACCGATTAAACACGTTTTGACTATTTTTACAGCGAACGAATGCCTGCACTCTTTACAGCACGCGGTGAGGTGTTTATAGTTCGCCTCACTTAGGAAGTGTGGCCGAGCGGTTGAAGGCACCGGTCTTGAAAACCGGCGACCCGAAAGGGTTCCAGAGTTCGAATCTCTGCGCTTCCGCCAAATTAGAGCCCCTGCGATAGTTCTATCGCAGGGGCTTTTTCTATGTCCAAATCTCACCATTGAACTCAAAGTTAAGTCGATAGGCACGTTTTCCCGTCCCACAATCACTCTGATTCTGAAGCTATATTGATGGTGTTTAATGCCCGGCACATTAACAGGTGATTTGATGAACGTAAGTTCAATTTATTTCTCACTCTGATGCGATACGCACTGGTGGTTTTTTCTGAAATGTTCATTAGCCTGGCGATACGATGATTGCTTAAATGAGCGAGTTTAAAAAAATCATATTCTCGGTTCGTCAAATACGTTTGTTTGACTTTTTCTCTGTTATTGGCCAGGTTGCTGATATACTTCATCGAAGATCGTAATGACGAGTAAATACCACTCTCGATCTTGACCGCTGTGTCTTTTTTTATTTCATCTAGCATAACAATATGTGGTGTGCTCAAGTCTCGTAGTAGACTCGTCGTTCTGACTCGTAACACTTCATTTTCAATAGCAACGATGACGGAATTTGGGTTGTTTAAATAACATAACCTCTTGATCTCTAAAATATTGCTCACATAGCTAACAAAGAATACAGTAGAGGGGATTCCTTTGCATAAAAAATAATTATCGCTCACAAATGATATCATAAATCAACCCCTTTTTTATCTGCTATGGCGAAATGATACTAAAGTGATAATTATAATTGGAAGTGTTTAATGTTTAGATTATTTAAATTTTAAATTTAAATATCGAAAATCGTGTGAGCACTATGTTTCAGACCCACTAGCTATGGGGTGTTGAATCGTTAATGTATCTGAAATACGATCAAGGGCCAGCATGGCGATATTTTTCTCCATCGCCTGGTGATAATGGATAAAACAGTCAAATGACATGTTAAAGCGTTCTGGCAATTGACATCCCTGAAGAGGAAAACGCTTTTGCAGTGGGGCTAAAAACACCTTTGGCACCACCATAAGGTATTTTGATATAGCGCAATGCCATGCAAGTGACAGGAGATTTGGGCTCGTCCACACCACTTTGCGTTGCATAAAAAGGTCATAATCTATTTGCTCGACAAACCCTCTGATGCTGTCTAACCCGCGTTGCCAGTTGATAAATTCATACTCGTTCCAGTCATCCAGTAGTATGCCATCCTTTATCCGAGGGTGATCCCGGTTAGCCAACGTACATATATCCGAGATAACCAGTCGCTTGCAGACAATGGCGCGGTCATCCGGCAATCTGCCTCCAATATCGATATCCACCTCCCGGTGTTTTAGCTTTTTAAGGCGCTCTTCCTCTGTGCTTCCCATCACCGTAAAGTGCATTAAGGAATCAGTTTTAGGGTGCAAGTGGTCGGCTAACAACATCTCTATCAAGGAATAGGTGGCGATAACGAACTCACTCTTTTCGGCATTAATTTCAGCAATTTCAGCGTATTTTTCCTGTAACTTGACTGCATATTCGGTAGGGCGTAATCCCTGGCGCGTGCGTAAAAATAACACCTGTCCGGTTTGCTTTTTCAGTTGGTTAAGCGCATAGCTGATTGAAGACGGTGAAATATTAAGTTCTTTAGCTGCACTGACAGCACTCTTTTGTTCAATAAGTGCATTGATGATTTTTAATTGCCGCATATTTATCTGGCACATT
Organism: Enterobacter sp. 342; assembly: GCF_036663495.1. Taxonomy (NCBI): domain Bacteria; kingdom Pseudomonadati; phylum Pseudomonadota; class Gammaproteobacteria; order Enterobacterales; family Enterobacteriaceae; genus Enterobacter; species Enterobacter sp. 342. Next base: position 12,166 of record NZ_JAWUEI010000019.1, on the reverse strand, counting down.
GAATAAATCCTTTAAGGAGGGGTTACAAAAGCGTCTTGATCGACCTGATTTATATTTTTAAAATGAGAAACGATCTCATTAGCGGTGAGTTTCATCTCTTCGTAATCAAAAAGTGTATTGCTAAAATGGAAATAGCAATCGTATTTAAGAGACAGTTCCGGTGGCATAGACAGCTTTTTTACTGGAAACGTCGACGTAAAAACATGGGCAAAATAATCAGGGATCATCATAATGCATTTACTGTTTGCACAAAAAGCAACCATGTTAATGATACTGGCGGAAATCATGGCTATTTTTCTCTCATCCATATATCTGACAACATCTTGTGAAGATAAAACATTATCGCAATAGTAATCGCTGAAAACTGACCAAACCGCATGTTTTCTCTCCTGCCAGTCGGTGAGCGTGACCGTATCTTCTAACCCTGAATGTTGACTCGCCAGGAGAGAGACGGGAGTCGAAAACAGCTTGATCTTATTAACGAGTTTGTCGGCCGGCAGTTTGGAACCAATATCAATATCGATCAGACCATTTTTTATTCTTTCGAGGCGATCGTTGCTATTGGAGTCATAGGGAAAAAAGTTGAAGCGTAGATCGCTGTTCCAAAAGCGACTCTCTTTAACGATTTTCGCTAACATCATTTCGACGGGGGTGAACGTCATAATATTCAAGGTATTCTTGCCTGTCGCACTCTCGCTAAAAGTGGGGGGCATACTGTTACCCGTAAATTTCTGATACCGTTGGCTTAGTTCTTTAGCTGTCGTATCAGGTTTCATACCATTCCGTGTACGAATGAAAAGATGAGCGCCTGTGATGCTGCGTGCTTTTTTCAACGCATAGCTGATGGAGCCCGGACTCAATTTTAATTGTTGAGCCGTTTTAGTGACACTTTGTGTCACGACCAGGGTATTGATGATGTTAAGTAGTTTTATATCTATTTCTTTTTTCATGCCACTCTCACTAAAATTTGGATGCGCAGCGTTTGAATCAAACCGCCAGATGCTGAAAGATTAAGTGATATTTATATTGTGATGTTTTTAATAATTCTAACCTCGATTTTTTAGAAAAAACAACAATAAAAATATGTTTTTAAAAATTACGTATGACTATTTGTAATTTACCGGCGCTAACGCTATGTATCTGCAGGGTATTTTTTAATTTAAATTCTTTTAAAAATACATTTCAACGTACTGCTAATTTAATTTTGAACTAAGAATGTATGAACACTTTCTTTTTGTATGGTATGGGAAGAGGAAATGCCCTTCGTCTCTCCGCGAAAAATTATTTAAAATTAAATTATCAATATTATCTTTTCATTGTTAAATTCAACGTAACCTCTTAATTTTAAATGTTTAAATGATATCCGGTTGGCTTTTTTTAAAAATCAGTGGCGGGTTGTTTGGGTTTTTAAAATAGTTATATTTAAAGGGCTGAAGGATGTTGATGAATAGCGTTATCAATACTCAGCAGACAAAGATTGTTTATATTCAATAAGTGCGTGGATGATCCAGATCCACCACAAAAGCACAGGTAATGATATGAAAAAATACTTGCTCACTATTGCTGCGTCCATTGCGGCAGTAACCACTATTAATGCCTATTCTGCGGATGGGACTATTCACTTTACAGGCAGCATTTCAGATGAGGCTTGTACTGTTGATGCGGCCTCTCAGGATATGACCGTCGATTTAGGAAAAATATCTCAGTCCACACTGAATGGTTCTGCAGGTTTGCGTGCGGCACCCACCAACTTTGTTTTGAGCCTGAGCAATTGTCCTGCAACGCTGACCGCGGCGAACGTGAAATTTGATGGGACAAGTGACAGCACGGATAGCTCACTTCTGGCGCTTGATTCAGAAGCGGGGGTGGCATCCGGTGTCGCTGTTGAATTGTCTGACGCTTCTGGCAATCCACTTAATCTGCAGACTTCATCAGTGGACTACCCGATTACCACAGGGGTCACAAATAATCTGCAATTCACGGCACGTTATATCTCTACGGGCTCGACGGTTGTGGCAGGGACGGCTAATGCCACCACGGAGTTCACTGTGAGTTATAAATAATGCGCAGACACTAAAAAGGAATCACTACAGGGATGTAACTTATTTACTCTATTCCAAGAGGATATTATGCACGTATTTCATAAAAAGGCAGCCGTAACGGCTTCGTTGCTTGCGGCTACGCTGTTGATGGCTATCTCCGTTCCTGCAGAAGCGGGTATATCTATCGGCGGTACGCGAGTGATTTATCATGCTAAAAACAAAGAAGCTACGCTCTCTATTAAAAATCCTGCGAACTCATCAGTCTATTTAGTCCAGAGTTGGGTAGAGGGGGACAATAGTTCCCGCAAAGCCCCATTTATTGTTACACCCCCGTTATATCGTTCAGAGCCGGGTAAGGAAAATATTCTACGTATAGTGCATACCGGTGGGCAAACGGAGGGAAATAAAGAGACTCTGTATTGGTTAAATGTAAAGTCAATTCCCGCGACGGACAGTGAAGCAGCAAATAACAATACGCTGCAGATGGTGGTGAAGTCGCGTATCAAAATATTTTACCGCCCTGCTGATATCAAAGGAGATCCGCAGGATGCCTATAAATCGTTGCAGTTCAGTCGCAATGGTTCGCATTTGCATGTGAGTAATCCTACGGGTTACTACGTTACCTTTTATTCTCTGAAGGTTAACGGCAAAGACGTTAAGAAAGCTGATATGGTCCCACCCTTTGGCCAGTCCGATTATGTCGTACCTATGAGTGGTCGTGTTGGTGTCACCTGGCAGGCAATTAATGATTTTGGTGGTATCACTGAGGCCGCCAATACAAGCGTATAACTCTACGCAGGTTATTTATCATGTTTATTAATACCAGATTAAAAATTCTGGCGGTCGCCATTATGGCGATTTCAGGCAATACTTCTGCGAAAGAAGTATTTAACCTGCATGCGCTGGAAATAGGTAATCCAGCAGGGCAGCCGGTAGACATTTCCCGGCTCATTATGCCTGGTGGACAGCTGCCTGGTGTTTATCATGTGCGTATCACCGTCAATGGCACACCGTTAGTTGATGCTGAAAACATAACCTTCGTTGAAAGCGATAAGGGAAACCTTGCGCCACAAATTACACCGGCCATGCTTTCTCGCTGGGGCGTTAAAGTTGAGGCCTTTCCTGAACTGAATCGTGCGCCACAGGAAAAACCTTTGCAGGATATTGGGGAATATATCCCCGATGCAACAGCCGTGATCGACTTTGAGGCGATGAAACTCAATGTCACGATTCCACAGGCGGCGATGGATAAACAGGCTCAGGGGTGGGTCGACCCTTCGTTATGGGATGAAGGTATTCCTGCGGTACTGCTGAATTATAACCTGAGTGGTTCAGATACCTGGCGGCGCGATCAACCGGGTAAAGCCGAAAAATCGTATTACGCTAACCTTCAGGGTGGGATCAATATCGGTCCGTGGCGTTTGCGTAACAGCTCAACCTGGGACTACAACGAAACGGATGGGGGCCACTGGAATACCATCAGTACCTCTTTGTCCCGTGATATTCAGTCATTGCGCTCACAGTTTACGGTAGGGGATACCTACACAGACGCCGAAATCTTCGACAGCGTTAAAATGCGCGGGCTTCAGCTGGCGTCAGATGACAGCATGTTGCCGGACAGCCAGCGCGGATTTGCCCCGGTTATTCGTGGGATCGCCAAATCAAATGCGCAAGTGACCATCAAACAGCATGGTAACGTCATCTATCAAACCTACGTTGCGCCAGGAGCCTTCGTTATCGACGATCTGTATCCCACCTCTAACAGCGGGGATTTAGACGTTACGATCAAAGAGGCAGATGGCAGTGAACGTCATTTCACCCAGGCATTTTCCTCGGTTCCTGTGATGCAGCGCGAGGGGCAATATAGCTATGCTCTTGCCGCGGGGAAATACAGCTCTCCCTCATCGGGAGCAAATGAACCTGACTTTATTCAGGGAACATTAATTTATGGCTTGCCTCATGGCCTGTCCCTGTATGGCGGCGTACTTTATTCCCGTGATTATGCCTCTGCGGCAATCGGGGCGGGGATGAGTCTTGGTGAGTTGGGTTCGGTTTCCGCTGATCTGACTCAGGCCAAAACAACGTTTAACACCGGTGATAGTGCTCAGGGGCGTTCAGTACGTGTTCAGTACGCGAAGAACATTGATTCTACGGACACGAATCTGACGCTGGCGGCCACGCGTTTTTCAACGGCGGATTACTACTCCTTCGAAGATGCGAATGAAAATTTTTATGGTCCGGACGCCCAGGACAATACAGACAGCCATAAACGTCAAAAGTTACAGCTTCAGATTAACCAGTCTGTCGGCGACTGGGGCTCCTTCTATTTAAGTGGCTATCGCCAGAGCTACTGGGATAACAGTGATTCCGAGCGCACGTTGAGTGCTGGCTGGAACGGAAGCGTGAAAGGTATCACCTACAGCCTGAGCTATACCCACACCCACTCGCTGGACAGCGATGAGGATGATGACCGTCAGGTAGCATTCAGTCTGCAGATACCGCTTTCCCGGTTCTTACCAAATGCCTGGGCCAGCTACAACATGAACAGCAGTACTCACGGAAGTACCCGTCATCAAATTGGACTCAGCGGTACGGCACTGGAAGATAACAATCTCAGCTACAGCGTTCAGGAAAGCTTTAACGGTCACGACGTGGGGACAAGCGGAAATGCCAGTGCCAGCTGGAAAGGGACTTACGGCGAGGTGCGTGGTGGCTATAACTATGATGCCGATAGCCATCAAATTAACTATGGCGCGCAGGGCGGGATCATTGTCCACCCCTGGGGTGTCACCTTCTCACAAAGTCTGGGTGATTCGGTCGTACTGGTCAAAGCCCCTGGCGCGGCAGGCGCGAAGGTACAAAACAACACTGGTGTGCGAACGGACTGGCGGGGTTACACGGTTGTCCCTTCTGCGCAGGCTTATCGCCTGAATCGCGTGGCGATCGATCCTGAATCACTACCCGATAATGTGGATCTGGATAACGCAGTAAAAACCGTGGTTCCCACAAAAGGGGCGGTTGTCGTTGCAGATTTCAACACCCGTAAGGGATATCGCGTGCTGATGCACTTGACCCATCATGCCAAACCCGTGCCGTTTGGGGCTATTGCCACGATGGAAGGTGGTGCAAATGGCATTGTTGACGAAAAAGGTCAGGTCTATCTCAGCGGCGTGCCGGCTAAAGGTCATGTCACCGTTTCGCTGGGCCAGAAGACCTGCTCGGCCAATGTTTCGATCCCAAAAAGCAAAATCAATCAGCCGGTCATTGAGATCGATGAGGTATGCAAGTGATGAATATTTTGAAAATAACCCTTTTGTTGGTTGGGGTTGCACTGTCCCGACTGGCCCTGGCTGACTGCGATACGCTGGCACCAACACTGGCAATGCCGGAAAGTCATATCCAGTTTGGTAAAATTACCGTGGATTCGACTTTGCCTGTCGGCGGTGTCATCGCCAGTATCAGTCAGCCGCAGAATGGGGAGGCCGGGTGCGCCTGGTCTGCTGAGAAGTGGAGCTCCCCGGGAGCGGGTGGGGAGGGTGTCTATCAGACGAACCTGAAGGGCGTGGGGATCCGCATGACACAAGGCGGAAAAGTCATCTCCACCACAACGCGTTCACCGGACGCAGCCATACAAGGGCCATTAAAAATTGAATTAATCAAGACAGGTGAGATTTCCGGCGGGGTGCTGGAAAATGGCATCATTGCGGAACAGAAAACACGAGAGGCTGAGCCGGTACGGTCATTGAAACTGAGTGGGGTCAACGCTCTGGCCGCAGCAACCTGTACCGTTACGACCCCCGATGTGAATGTCAATCTTGGCTTTCACCGTCCGAGTGAACTTGCTGAGAATACGGTCACCGCATGGCAAAAGTTCGCGATAGGGCTGGACTGCGTTCAGGGTACCATTGTCTCTGTGCAGTTCGACTTTAGCGTAGCTCCAGGGCGCATTGTTTCGACAATGCCACTGGACGACGCGGCCAGCAGTTCTACCGCTCAGGGGGTGGGCGTTCAAATGTTTTTTGCTGACGACACGCGTATCTACCCAGGTGAAATCGTTCAGGATTATTTGACTTCCACCAACGGCGGCACCGAATACATTAACCTGAAGGCGCGGTATATCCGGATCAGTTCGCCAGTTACTGCCGGCAAGGCCGACGCAACCGCGACCTTTACCATGACCTACCGCTAGTTTCCTGACTATTTATCTGATAGCTCAACGGTAGTTTTGGGCATCACGCGGCCGTAATCATTAATACTTTGCCAGCTCAAAATGCAACGTGAAGCCGGGTCGCACTCTGCCAACTGGCGGGTACTGAAGGGGGCGACCATGCCTGGGTCACGAACAATCAGCCCATTAACGTTAAGATTTACCAGCGTGACGTAATAGGGCGTAGGGTTGTTGACCTCAACCTTTCGGTCCACTTGTCTCCAGCGTAGCTGTTTACTGGCATCCTGGGGCTTACCCTGTAGCCCCGTCGGGCGGTAAAACAATTTCAACAGGGAACGGGGCGCAACCTGCACACTATTGCCTGTGGCGTTTCCGGCAGGAATAGCTGCAATGCTGAGTGTAAAAAGCGTTTCCCTATCTTGCCGCAACGTCTGCGTGGTTTTCAGTATTCTCAGCGTACCTTGTTTCTTCCCTTTTAACGCAAACAGGGGAGGGGCAATAATAAACGGCGCGGGTTGTGGCGAGGGGCGGACACCGTTCCATGTTCCCCCCGAGGTGATATGGGTGTTAATCAACCAGGTTTCAGTACTGCTGTTCATGACAAGTACTGTCAACGCACGAGCTTTCTCACTATATATAAAACGTGTTCCACCAATGCTGACGCCAGCAAGGGCGGTAGTGGTATAAGCGGTCAACAATACTGCGGCGAGAAGTTTAATCATAATTCATGGTGAAGGTCGTAGAGGCCGTTGCAGAACCAGAGCGAACCGGGCTGCCATTGGCGAGGAAGCGAGCATAGAAAGAGAGGGTGACGTTTGCCTGGTTCGTCACCAGATCGGTCGCCGCTGATGGCGTATTCAGCGGAATAAGGGTCTGATCGCTATTATAGAGGGCGAGGGCAACGCCCTGTGCGCCAGATGTATTCGTGTCCAGCCTCAGAAAGTCCGGTGCCACTGTGTCCTGGATACCTGAAAAGGTAACACTTACCCGCTTTGCAGCTTCCCCGCATCGTTCAAGATGAAGTGTAAAAGGTTGATAGGCCCCCCCTTCTCCAGCACGCGTAAACTGCGCTTTTGCAATATTTCCCATATCTACGGTCAGGGCGGTCGAATCTGCCGAAACGACACAGGTGTTATCTGTGATCCTGCCGGTGATATTTACCGTGCCATCATAGGCATGCGTAGTCAGCGTAAAGAGCAGCAATGTTGCAGAGACGGATAAACCCACAGAAAAGCGTGTCACGTGATCGTCCTATTGATATTGAATATCGAAATACATCACTGCCGAGGCATTTCCGGGAGTGACACTGTTTTGTGTGGATTTATATCGCAGATAAAACGGCAGCATGACGTCCCCTGGTGTAAGAGGAAAGTTACCCGACGTTGCCGTATTTACTGCGATAGGTTGCTGTGTATTATCAAGTATCTCTATGGCGACGCCTGATGCCATACCGCCCTGACCAGACGTATCTGACAGTGCCAGTAATGCCGGGTTAGTGGCATCGGACGTGCCGGAAAACACCATTTTTGCCCCAGATGCTTTCGAGCCACAGCCAGTTAAATGGATGTTGAACTGAGTGGCTGGCGAGGTGGCACCGGTGGAGGTGAACGAGCTGGCGCTGAATTGTCCCATATCGACGTCCATATTCTGGCTATCGCTGGCAACATCGCAGGTCCGTGACAATATCGTGCCAGTGATCTGCAAATTAGGCGAGCTGGCAAGGGCTTGTACGCTTAACCCTGTTGATATCACGCAGGCCAGAACTGCCATTGAATAATGTTTAAGTTTCATTTTTTATCCTCAGGCGAAATCAATGCGCAATATCGCGAGGGCCGTAAATGTCCCCTCGGCGGGAGGCAGGCCAGTGGTGCTGACAGGATAGGCCTGCAGCGAGACGTTGGTGGTGTAAGTATCACTGTCGACCATGTCCAACGTAATCGGAATGGCGCTGCTGGTATCTGCGGGGCGTAGCGTCATACCATCTGAAGCGGTGATTTTGACGCCGACATCCGGGTTAGTGGTCTCCAGGGCATCGGGTACACTGGCGGCAGGCGTTCCGTCCACACGCAAGGTCAGATTCGCCAGCGACGCCCCATAGTTACATGACACAGGGACGTTAAAGGATTTGGCATTGACATTACGTGGCTTCTCGCCCACGGAGATAAAATCCAAACTGTACATTTCCCCCAGATCCAGCGAGATCACCGTTCCGGCATTGATGACGCAATTCTGGGGTACCACCACCGTACCGCTTAAGAAAATTTGTGCGACGGGCTCAGGGCTGGTGGCAGTTGTACTCTTGGTGACATAAAAATCGGCCACATGGACATTTTCAAAACTGCTGCTACCCATAACGGCTTTCTTGAAACGGAGATCGATTTTACCTGACCCTCCGCCGTTGACCTGGGTATTTGTGGCCGCATCATTCGCCATACCGCCGCGAACATTCCTGAAGGGGACGTAGTGTGCCGCCCCCATAATATTCAGTGCGACAGTACTGTCCAGGTACTCATTGATATAGTACCACTGGTGTCCGTCATTGGTGGTCGGTGTGAGCGTGGAGTCCGCAGAGAAGTAACGATAACGGTTGCCGGTAGTCGGTTCATCGCATCGAATGTGGCTACTGACGCTCTGGCTCCAGGTGGCTGCCGACATAAAGGTCTGACCCGGCACGTTCTCAGAGGGGACTGTAATCGTGTAAGTCCCAAAATTGGCGATGATAGGGTTAGGCGTTCCCGTACGGGAATAACAGGTATAGGTATAACCCCAGGCATTTTGCAGTGATAAGGCGACGAACAAGAGTCCGCTTGCGATGAGAGTATGTTTCAGGGCTTTCATTATCGACACTCTATGTTCAATGTATTTATGGTATTCCCGGCAGCATCCTCAGGAAGACGGTAATGACCAGTACATGTTTGTTGGGCTCCCGCACCCCATTTGGCAACGATATCACTCTCAGGCGACAGCCCTGACAGATAGGCCTGGCCGGCATCGCCAACAATGCTGCTGTTTTGGTCTGTGCTAACCATTGTTCCGAAGGGAAGCGGTTTACCATTGTGGGTGAGGTTAATTAACGCGCGGGCACCCACATGAGGATTGAATTCGGCACGCACCAGCGCACCACGGGTAGGGACAACGTTGACCACGTTCTCTTCCAGCTCAACATTAGCTGGCATATTAGTGGTATCCAGCGACATCCGGTTGCGACGATATGTCGTGGCAAAAGGCACGACGGCATAACCCCGCCAGTCCGTTTTAAGGCCTTCAACATCATCGACTTTGACATTTTTCGCCCCTGGTGCGGCGATAAGAACATTGGTGTCACCCAACGGCTGACTGAAGGTTACACCCTCGTCATGGATGACAATTCCGCCACGCAAACTGTAATTAAGCTGTTGGTAGTCGCCGTTATCGCTGTAGTTATATCCCACGCTGGAGCTTCCCCAGGAGGTGTCGTAGCCGATGTTCACCGCACCGTTTGCGTTGCTTTCACTGCCGGTTTGATATCCTTGCTGGACGCTATAGTTGAGATTATTGTCCTCCAGCAACGTCCCGTTAATTCCTGCGCTGTGAGAAGAATTACCGTGTTGGTCATGGCTGAAGTTATAGCTGGCGTAGGCTTCGTGATGCTGCTGGGTAATATCATCGCCTGATGAGAGCCACAAACTCAGAGGAACAGAGAAACCGAACGCAATACGCTTGTCGGCATCGCCTAACCCCGGAATTTTGTTGTAACTGTAGCTGACATTCCAGGAGATACCCTTGAGGCTCCCGCTGTAACCTGCCTGTAACAACGTATTGGATTCATTCGTTTTCCAGTAGCTTTGACGGCTGCCACTGAGATAAATCGACCCGTACTGACCTAATTGTTGCGACACGTTAACCTGGAACTTTGCACGCTTATTGTTTTTTAAATTGTAATAGTCGACATACGGTGACTCGTCGTTATTATCCGTATTGCTTTCATCCTCGATAAACCCGGACATCTTTTTCCAGGTCGTTTCTTCGAGGGTATAAAAACCTTCTGTCGAATAGCGATAACCAAGTAACTGGAAGTTTGTACCCAGTTCATTCAGGGACTTCGCATATAAAAAACGAAGAGAAGCACCGCTGTGGTCGCTTCCGTCGATAAGCCTGCTTGTGGCCTGTGTCACGTCAGCTGAAATGGCGCCAAATTGGCCAACATTGATTCCAAGACCTAATGCGAAGGCCTTGTACTGGCTGGCCAGTTGCGTACCACCATAGGCTGTCACACCGGCGGGTAAACCGTAGATCAACGTAGATTGCACAAACCCAACACTGTCTTGCTGATCGTTATTACTGCGGTAATCCCCGGCGGTCAGGGCATATTTTATGTGACCTTCTCGCTGTAAAACCGGCACACTGGAATAAGGCACGCTGTAAACGTTCACGCTGCCATCAGCTTCTTTTACCTGCACGACAAGATCGCCACTTGACGAGGTGGGGAAGAGGTCATTAATTTCGAAAGCACCGGGCGGAACGTAAGTCTGATAAAGGGTATAACCGTTCTGTTTAATGGTGACCTGTGCGTGACTTTTGGCAATACCTCTCACGACCGGCGCAAAACCGCGCAGGCTATCGGGCAGCATATTATCGTCAGACGCTAACTGGACGCCCCTGAAACCAATGCTGTCAAACACATCTGATGGGGTCGTGCTGTCGCCGATCACCAGTTCACTACGCAGTGGAATGATCGCGCGCTCCAGATAGGTATTAATATGGTTCCAGTGGTTTTCACCAGACGACCCGTCGCTGTAGTTCCAGGTAGCGTAATCCCGCAGACGCCAGGGACCATAGTTAAACCCGCTATTCAGCCCCAGGAAATAATTTCGGTTTGATTCGTCATCATGCGTATCCGATCCCGAGAAGGTGTAATTAAACATCAATGCGGTGATACCTTCATCCCAGCGAGAGGGAGGAATATAGCCACGGGCGGTATTAAGCATGGCAACCTGGGGAACGGTAATGTTCAGGCGCTGTTGGTCGAAGGCAAATTCCGTGTGAGCACCAGGGATAACCCGGGCGATATCGATGGTTGCGTTCGGGTTCGATGCAGTAAGCTCAGGGATCGCGGTGACATTCAATCCCATCGATTTAAGCATTTTCAGGGTAAGTTGAGGCCGAAGACCGGTATCGTCCAGTGAGGCTTGATCGTTGGTATCCTCTACAAAGGTAACATCTTGCGAGGACTGAAAAATATCATTTACCCATATATCCACGCGATATTGACCGGGAGCCTGATTACCATTTTGAAATCGGGAAAGGTCGGCTACGGCATCAGGGTCGGCAGAGAGAAACGCCGGGTTGAAAATATTTTCTGCGTAGCAATTGATGGTGGCAAGCGATATAAAAAACGCAAGTGTAGTTCTTTTATAATATTTGTTAACCATCGTCGACAAGTTTCCTTTTAACGTGTTCGGCAAAGCGGAGCACCTGTCAGGTGCGACAGTGCTGTTGCGGCGTATTCGCACCGAAATCATTAAGGGTGCTGAATTTGACGTCGCCCTGGCCTGCCACTGTTAATGAGGATTTTGGGGCAACCATATTGTTCGCTATCTTTTTCCCGCCGATGCTGAGCTGTACTAACGTCACGTAATAAGGAGAAGGGTTATTGATCACTGTTTTCCCGGACTCGACATGGCAGGTTATTGTTGCAGGAGCATCGACAGAACGTGACGGTAAGCCTTCCGGACGCATGAACAATTTGATGACACTTTGTGTAGCAATCTGCAGGGTATTACCCTTAAGCGATTCTTTCGGGACTGAAGGTATGGCTTTGCTATTGATATAAAAAACGGATTCCCGATCCTGAGGCAGCATTGGACCGGTGTAAATAATACGTAACTTATTCTCTTTTTTAGGGAAGGTGCGAATAAGCAGGTCATTTCTTCCCAAGCTGACTCGCTGATTAAAATTTCGCGGATCTGGGCCGATT
>NZ_JAWUEI010000018.1:0-94735 GCF_036663495.1 Enterobacter sp. 342 | reverse complement strand
CCCATGTGAGAGTAGGGAACTGCCAGGCATCAATCAAGAAGAACCCCGTACCGAAAGGTGCGGGGTTTTTTGCTTTGTCTTTTCTTAATCTGGCCTTTCTCTTAATCCCTTATCCTGCTAATGGAATGTGTGATCGCTGTCTCAATGTTATTTATAACAAAATTATAACATTTCATTTACGAGGTAATTGAGTTTGCTGACTCAATACGCCGCAGTTTATGGCAGGAGCATAATCACAATGACAGAAAGCATTGCATCAAACGGGACGCTGGCTACCAGTGATACCCGAAGAAGGGTATGGGCAATTATCAGTGCCTCTTCAGGGAATCTGGTTGAATGGTTCGACTTTTACGTCTACTCATTCTGTTCACTCTACTTCGCACATATTTTCTTTCCCTCCGGCAACACCACGACGCAGCTTCTACAAACGGCAGGGGTTTTTGCTGCAGGATTCCTGATGCGACCGATCGGGGGCTGGTTATTCGGCCGCATTGCGGATCATCGCGGACGTAAGGCCTCAATGCTTATCTCGGTTTGTATGATGTGCTTTGGCTCTCTGGTGATCGCCTGCCTGCCAGGATATGAATCCATTGGGACCTGGGCTCCCGCGCTACTTTTGCTGGCCCGTTTATTCCAGGGGTTATCGGTGGGGGGCGAATACGGCACCAGTGCGACCTACATGAGTGAGATTGCTCTGGAAGGTCGTAAAGGATTTTACGCCTCCTTCCAGTATGTCACGCTTATTGGTGGTCAACTTTTGGCCATTCTTGTGGTGGTTATTCTGCAGCAGATTCTGACGGACGAACAACTTCACGCCTGGGGATGGCGAATTCCTTTCGCAATGGGCGCAGTACTGGCAGTTGTCGCACTTTGGTTACGCCGGCAGTTGGATGAAACCTCTCAGAAAGAGGTCAGGACGCTGAAGGAAGCCGGGACCTTCAAAGGGTTATGGCGTAACCGCAAAGCTTTCCTGATGGTGCTGGGCTTTACTGCGGGTGGCTCTCTCAGTTTCTATACTTTCACCACCTATATGCAAAAGTACCTGGTGAATACCACCGGAATGCACGCCAACGTCGCCAGCGTCGTCATGACTATAGCGCTCTTTGTCTTTATGCTCATACAGCCGATTGTTGGTGCGCTCTCGGACAAAATTGGCCGGCGTACCTCGATGCTCATTTTTGGCGGATTGTCTGCGCTCTGTACCGTTCCGGTTTTGACTGCGCTTCAGCATGTCTCCTCGCCGTATGCAGCATTTGCGCTGGTTATGCTGGCGATGGTGATTGTTAGTTTCTATACCTCAATCAGCGGGATACTGAAAGCCGAAATGTTCCCGGCGCAGGTACGTGCTTTAGGAGTAGGGCTCTCTTATGCGGTAGCCAATGCGTTGTTTGGCGGATCTGCGGAGTATGTTGCGTTGTCTCTTAAATCATGGGGAAGTGAAACAACATTCTTCTGGTACGTCTCTGCAATGGGGGCGCTGGCATTTATCGTATCCCTGATGCTTCATCGCAAAGGGAAAGGCATCCGGCTTTAATAGTGCGCCATCTGCCACACGGCATAACCGGTCGTTGCACCGGCAACATCCCAGGCGAAATCCTTCCAGCTCCAGCCGCTCCCAGCGGGGCGGCTATCCCACAATTCTTTAGATGCCCCAAGACCTACTGAGAACATCAACCCTATCGCCGCGCTACGATCCTGGCTATACCCTTGATGTTGAGCATATTCATTACCGGCTGCGGACAACATCGCGGAAGCGAGGAAATGTTGGGCTTTATCCTGACCGGACCAGCTATCGTTTGCCATGTGGCTACAGCCACTCAGAAAGAAGACGCTCAGAAACAGAGGAATACGCATCAACGGGCCCCATAAAAAAGCCCTGCGAGTGGCAGGGCCTGGACATTACAGAATACGGCTGATAAGTCGGTCGATACGGATACGACGTAAACGGCGGATAAGCTTGCGGACTTTCACCGGATAATCGGCAATGCTCTGCAATTCGCGATAATGATTAACCACAGTGGTATGTGTGCGAATCAGCTCCAGCTCACGCTCACGTTTTGCAGCTAACTCATGTTGCGGGTCATGGATCAGGATAGCGTTTTCCAGATCCAGTCGCCATGCGCGCGGGTTCAGGTTGTTACCGGTCAGCAGCATCCACTCATCGTCGACCCACATTCCTTTGAGATGGTAGGTGTTGTCTTCATCTTTCCACAGACGCACAACCAACTGGTCAGTGTTTACGTAATACTGTAAACGACTCAGGAAACGGCGCAGGTTAATCTCATAGAGGTAAGGTAGCGCACCGATAATTTTGAACGGCTGATCTTCAGGAATAAAGAAGTCGTTAGCCGTTTTATCCCCAACGATGATTTCCACTTTTTTACCATCGCGCAGCAGCTGAATGATATTACGCACCAGCACGGCAGGAAGGTTGAAGTACGGTGTACAGATGGTGAGTTTCTGCTCTGCACACGGCATCAGATGGAAGATCGTTTTATTTAGCAGGCTTGATTTGCCGAGCCCTACCAGCGGGGTAACGGATAACTCTTCGTTGTTTGCATCGCCCTGGAAATGATAGACCGCATCGCGCAGTTCCTGGCGGAATGCACGAACATCATTTTTGATTTCCGGGCTCTTAGGGCGCTCTGGATCGTCAAGGCGATTTACACCACGGCCATGAACCAGATTTTTATCAACCCAGTTAAACATGATATCAGCCATCTGAGGATTACGAATCAGATGGTAGCGGTCGTAGCGATATTTATCGAGCTGATGGAGGTAAACATCATTCAGACTAGCACCACTGTAAAGTACGCTGTCATCAATGATGAAACCCTTGAAATGAAGGACGCCGAGCGCTTCGCGGGTATTAACAGGCACACCATAAACAGGAACATCGACGCCAGGATTCTCCTGCGCCATGCGGCAATACCAGTCAGCATTGGTGTTTGAAGCGGCAGCGCCAATACGACCACGCTGAGCGCGATGCCAGTCAACCAGCACGCGAACATCAAGTTCAGGACGTTGACGTTTGGCTTCATAGAGCGCGTTCAGGATCCCGCGCCCGCCTTCATCTTGTTCCAGATACAGTGCCACAATGCAAATGCGTCGCGTGGCACTGGCAATCTTTTCCAGAAGCGTCTCCCGAAAATGAGCGGGAGCGTAAAAGAACTCTACATCATCAACTGACTGAGAAATCTTCGGTAGTTGAGCAAGGTGTTGTTGATGTTTATTACGCTTAAATTTTGACAACATCACAGTGCGTTTCTTCTCTGTTCATTGAAGGGTTGTCTGTACCATGCAAACAACATAAGCGGACAATGATACCACCAGTCCCGTCCAAAGTGGGTAACATTTCCAGTAGCTTACTCGTGTTTATCTGCTGATGTCAGGTTGAGGGACAAGGCAACAATACCTTCGTCCAGTTGAATATCAACATCAAATCCAAGTTTTCGCGCCAGGGTCACCATACCGCGATTGTTAGGCATAGTAATGCCATTCAGGCGTAACAATCCGTGATCTCGCGTATAACTGATGAGTTTTTCCAGCAGTCGTCTCCCCAGACCCAGGCCTTTTAGATCAGAGCGCACCAACACAGCAAACTCCGCATCAACATTATCCGGATCAGAAATAGCACGCGTTACGCCAAGGATCTCATCACACTTATCGGAACGACGAATGGCGACAAAAGCCATTTCTCGATCGTAGTCGATCTGGGTCATATTGGCTAAATCATCGTGGGTAAATTCGTTGATTTCACTAAAATAGCGATAGTAAAGATCCTCTTTCGTGACCTGAGAGATAAAAGCCCGTAACTGCGGCTCATCTTCTGGCAGAATTGGGCGGAACAATGCCCGTTCCCCATTTTTCATCTCTACCCACTCTTCCAGTTGCAGCGGGTAAGGACGGATCGCCAGACGGCTCTCTCTGTCACCTTCGAATGGCGCGATATCCAGCGTCACGTCCAGTGCCGTAAACTCATTACCGGAGGCGAGAAGGGGATGGATATCCAGCCGCTGGATCTCTGCACAATCAACTATCAGGTTAGACACCTGCACCAGGAATTGACTTAATCCGGCAATATCAAGCGGACGCAACGCACTGCGGCCACGGATCTTTCTGCTTTTTATAGCCTGAATGATCAGATAACGCGCCAGGTTCATGTTCAGCGGAGGCAACGCGACCACTGCCTGTTCTGCCGGACGCCACTCAACGCCGCCTTCTCCCAGCATGATGAGCGGACCAAACACGGGATCGTGTTCAACCACCACCCGTAGCTCCTGAGCACCTGCGCGGTTAGCCATACTTTGTACCAGCAACCCGTGGATCCTTGCCTGCGGCCAGGCCATTTTGACCCGGTCGAAAATAGCATCTGCTGCTTGCTGAACCTCCGTTGCCGTACGCAGGTATAACATCACCCCCTGAATATCAGACTTATGCGGGATATCCGGTGAACGCAACTTAAGGGCAACCGGATAGCCAATTTGTTCGGCAATATGCACAGCTTCAGCACTGTCACTGGCAATCCAGGTGGGCAGGGTTTGCATTCCGTAACTACCGAGAATGGGCTGAACTTCATGCGTATCAAGCGTCGTCGCACCCTCTTCAATAGCCTGTTGCAAAAGACGGTGAACGTCGACGGTGTTCGCCGTCAAATTACCGGGCAACGCCGGGGTTTCGCGTAACTGTTTCTGGTTACGGCGATACTCGACCATATGCATAAATGCAGTGATGGTGCCTTCCGGAGTACGATAGGTTGGCAGACCAGCTTCACTAAACAAGCGGCGCGCCTCCTGAGAGGAAAACTCACCGCACCAGTTGGTCAGTAAAGTGACATATTTGCCACGTGGATGATTGCGCACGGTATCAATGAGTGCACGCGCACTTTCACTACCCGGAGCGGCCGCGCTGGGGGAGTGGATAATCATCAGTGCGTCGAAATCCTGGCTATCCAGCAAAATCGAGATGGCCTTGATATAGCGATCGCTGTTGGCGTCATCACGTAAGTCAAGCGGGTTGTCAGGCGTCACACTCGTCGGGAGAGCTTCTCTCAGACGATGCAGCGTCTCTTCACCCAGCGTTGCCAGCTTACCGAAGCGCCGCCACAGTTCATCCAGCGCGAGTGCAGCAGGGGCGGCACCGTTACTGACAATCATTAACTTCTCACCACGCAATGGGCGCATATGGCTTAGCGTCTCGACGGCGGAAAAAAGCTCGTGTGTATCCTGTACGCGCAGTAAACCCGCACGTTGAATGGCAGCGTCCCAGGCAGGATCCATACCGGAATGCGACTGCAGAAGTCGCTGGGCTGCAGGGCTACGCCCACTTTTGATCACCAGGATCGGTTTATTGCGCGAGGCGCTTCGTGAAGCCGATACAAAACGACGGGCATCGCTGAGGTGCTCAAGGTAAAGCAGGATTGCGCTGGTTTTACTGTCGCGAGCCAGAAAATCAAGGAGCTCATCAACGTCAATATCCAGGCTGTCACCCAGGGCAATGAAGTAGGAGAACCCCATTTCACGCTGCTGAGCCCAGTCGAGGATGGTGTTCGATACCGCCGCCGATTGCGAGATAAACGCGAGTTTACCTTTACGGATTGGTACAGGGGAGAAGCTGGCATTCAGCCCCTGCCAGGGGGCGAGCAGGCCAAGACTGTTTGGCCCAAGGATGCGCATTTGATAACGACTAGCGCATGCCAGCAGCTCTGGTTGTTGTTCAGGTGGAGACGAGAGAATTATGCAGGTTTTACACCCTTTTTTACCGAGTGATTCCAGCAGTTCCGGATTTCGTTTCGCATTGGTACACAATACGGCAAGATCGGGTACGAAAGGCAGGCTCTGCACATCCGGCCAGGCAAGTACTCCCTGAACTGCCTTGTAGGCAGGTGTCACGGGCATAACAGGGCCGTTAAACCCTCCGGCTAGCAGGTTGCGCATCATCAGATAGCCTGCACGATCCGGTTTCATTGAGGCACCGATAACGGCAATGGATTTAGGACGTAATAGCGCTTCTAACCCTCTCTGGCTCATGCAGGCCTCCTGTGAATGCAAGCGACCTGATGATTTTAAACGCTTTCTGTCTCTGTTGCTGTGACACTGCCCTTATGAACGGTTTTTCCCGCCAGATAGCGCTCGCGAAAGCGGGAGAAATGGTTGCCCAGGGCGCCTGCCGCTGCGGTATCACCTGCTAAATCCAGAAGCGCAATGGCCACTTCGGCAGTGCAGTATTGCCCGTCGGCATGCGCTTCACGCAGGCGGTAGGCGGAGACCCGGGAAAGATCGACAGAAATCACCGGCAGTGCGTCAAGATAAGGACTTTTACGAAACATTTTTCGTGCTTCGGTCCAGGTGCCATCCAGCATAATAAACAGGGGCGGTTTACCGGATGGTGGAGCCGAAAGCACTTGACGATCGGTGCCTGCATAAGAGGCCGGGAAAACGACCATGGGCTGATAGTCCGGGTTTGTCACTGCGTCGAGCAGGGCCTGTGGTGGCTCCGTGCGCGACCACTGAAACGCAGTGGTATCAGGCAGAATATCGGCAATCAGGCGGCCCGTATTACTGGGTTTCATCGGCTCGGTATCGAACATAACCAGACAAAAACGGCTCTCCGCTGTACTCGGGGCCAGTGTCTCACACAGGCAAACCTTTAGCGGCAGCAGGCATCGCTGGCAACGACGGATTCGATTGCCACGGGCAAGAAAGGGACGCGTTGAGCGCGCAAGGCGTTCGGCACGTAATTGAAGAACAGCGTTATCAGTCATGGGCGAAATGCAGGGAAAACCCTATTTTCGCAGAGGCGGGAACGGGGCACAAGATGTGCCCCGTGAATGTTACAGCGACTCGTTTAACCAGCTTTCAAAAGGTGCTTTTGGAACCGCACCGTTGAGCATATCGATCACTTCACCCTTTTTGAAAATCATAATGGTCGGGATGCTGCGTATACGAAAACGTGCGCTCAGTTCGGGTTCAGCTTCGGTATTGACCTTAACGAACCGCATTTTCCCGTTACGCTCTTCTGCCACATCTTCGAAGATCGGTGCGAAGCTACGGCATGGGCCGCACCATGGCGCCCAGAAGTCGACTACTACAGGAAGATCATCCTTGAGGAGTTTGTCCAGCGTAGCACCCGTTGCGTTAATGACATCGCCATCAAACAATTCATGGCCACAACGCCCGCATTTCGCACCATCTTCAATTCGATCATCCGGAATGCGATTGAGAGCCTGACAGTTGGCACATACGGTATTCATAACTAACCTCTGATAGAGCCGTGGGACAGCGGCAAACGCCGATAATGTTTCTAATATGTTACATATTATCAATGAGCCTGTTTGAAACAACAATGCGTTTTATTCAATGAGAACAATAGTCACAGGCTTTTGTACGAAATTATGGCTATGCGCTGGCACATCGGGTAATCTGCGCGCTTCGCGCAGCGCTGGTGGAGAAAAGCATGAACGACGAAATGAAAAACAAAAGCGGCAAGGTCAAAGTGATGTATGTCCGCAGTGATGATGACTCTGATAAACGCACCCAAAATCCGCGTACCGGAAAAGGTGGCGGGCGTCCGGCGTCTTCTCGTGCAGACGGTGGCCGTCGCCCCGCCCGCGATGACAGAAATAACCGCGGTGATGACCGCAAACGTGATGACCGTAAGCGTGACGATCGCAAACGTGATGACCGTCCACGTGATGACTTCTCACGTGATAACTCATCCCCGTGGCGTACCGTTTCTCGCGCGCCTGGCGATGAGACGCCAGAAAAAGCCGATCACGGTGGTATCAGCGGTAAAAGCTTTATCGACCCGGAAGTGCTGCGTCGTCAGCGGGCTGAAGAGACTCGCGTGTATGGCGAGAATGCCTGCCAGGCTCTGTTCCAGAGCCGTCCTGAGTGCATCGTCCGCGCCTGGTTTATTCAGAGTGTGACCCCACGCTTTAAAGAAGCGCTGCGCTGGATGGCCGCAAACCGTAAAGCCTATCACGTGGTAGATGATGCCGAGCTGACCAAAGCGTCCGGTACCGAACACCACGGTGGTGTTTGCTTCCTGATCAAAAAACGTAACGGCACTACCGTTCAGCAATGGGTCAGCCAGGCAGAGGCTGATGACTGCGTGCTGGCGCTGGAAGATGTGGGCAACCCGCATAACCTGGGTGCGATGATGCGTAGCTGCGCGCATTTCGGCGTGAAAGGCGTGCTGTTGCAGGATGCTGCACTGCTGGAATCAGGTGCGGCGATCCGTACTGCAGAAGGTGGTGCTGAGCACGTTCAGCCGATCACCGGTGATAGCGTTCTGGATGCTATTGAGCAGTTCCGTAAAGCAGGCTATTCCATCGTGACCACCTCGAGCCATGCCGGTACGCCACTGTTTAAAGCGACGCTGCCGCGTAAAATGGTGCTGGTGCTGGGTCAGGAGCGCGATGGTCTGTCAGACGCAGCGCTCTCCAGTGCGGATCTAAGTGTCTCTATCGACGGGACAGGCAATGTGGAAAGTCTGAACGTATCCGTTGCGACTGGCGTATTGCTGGCCGAGTGGTGGCGCCAGAACAAGGCGTAAGACTGCATGCTTTTTGTATGCCCGGTGAACCGGGCATACAAACTCAAACTACTCGCTCTCTGCCGGTAATACAGGCATCCAGTCAATTGGCGTTTCGCCACGTTTTTCCAGCCATTCATTCGCCAGAACAAAATGATTACTGCCAAAAAAACCCCGATGGGCAGACAGCGGTGACGGGTGCGGCGCCTTCAACACGTGATGACGCTGCCGGTCGATAATCGCCCCTTTCTTCTGCGCGTGAGAACCCCAGAGTAAAAATACCACGCCTTCACGATGCTCGTTGATCAGGCTAATGGCTTTGTCTGTAAACGTTTCCCAGCCCAGGCTTGCGTGTGAGTGCGCCTGACCTGCCCGTACTGTAAGCACCGTATTCAATAACAGCACGCCCTGGCGCGCCCAGCTTTCCAGGTAACCGTGAGTAGGGCGGGTAAACCCGGGCAGCGTTCCCTCAAGCTCTTTGTACATATTCAGCAGTGAAGGGGGGATAGCCACGCCCGGGCGTACAGAGAATGCCAGCCCGTGCGCCTGCCCTGGGCCATGGTAAGGATCCTGTCCGAGGATAACGACTTTGACATCGCTTAATTCGGTATAGCGAAATGCGTTGAAAACATCTTTCTGTGGCGGATAAATCGTCTGGCCAGATTGCCGCTCTGTCGCAACGGTGCTGAGAGTATTAATAAAATAGGGCTGCTGTTTTTCTTCGGCCAGCACGTCGTGCCATGTTAAAGGTGTCGTCATCTCGCTCTCCTGCGAATCTCATCTGCGCCTAGCTTACCCGTTAAATTCCTGGGTGCAAAATTACAGGCAGAAATTGACCGTAAGTCCCTCAATTTATTTTGAAATGATGCAGGTAATATTGAATTGGTAAGGTAATGAAATTGATCTAAAACAATAAATCCAGACCGCACTCTTTGTGTGGTTGGTGTTTTTGTTGATTTAAATCAATAAATCGCCGGGGTGCGAATGATATATATACACACAAGAAACATTGGTTTTACCAATTGGCCTGAAAAGGCCGGCATCAGTTAATGTAGCCTAAGGGAGGCAATACATGATTACAGGTATCCAGATTACTAAAGCTGCAAATGACGATCTGCTCAACTCTTTCTGGCTGCTGGACAGCGAGAAAAACGAAGCACGCTGTGTCGTCGCGAAAGCAGGTTTTGCTGAAGATGAAATCGTTCCAGTGAGCAAGCTGGGCGAAATTGAATACCGTGAAATCCCAATGGAAGTGAAACCGGAAGTGCGTGTGGAAGGTGGTCAGCACCTGAACGTTAACGTGCTGCGTCGTGAAACACTGATGGACGCGGTTGAGCATCCGGAGAAGTATCCTCAGTTGACCATCCGCGTTTCTGGTTATGCGGTACGTTTCAACTCTCTGACTCCAGAACAACAGCGCGACGTTATCGCTCGTACCTTTACTGAAAGCCTGTAATGGTTTCAGCCATTGGGGCAGAATAAAAAAAGCCGGGGATTTTCCCCGGCTTTTTATTACTCTTCGGTCTTCGTTTCCTGCGCGGCAGCGCTTGGCTTACGGCGCTTACCAATGTTTTTGGTATCGCGGTGACGCTGCTTCACGCGTGGCTTCTCTTTTTCTTTCTCTTTTCGCTCAGCACGTTTCGCGAGTGCTTTCTTGGACGGTTTACCCGTCATTTTTTCACTCGGCGCACGTGTTGTCGGGCGCAGGCCATCAATAACGCGCGCTTTCAATGGCTCATCCACATAGCGGCCAATTTTCTGCAGCAACAGGTAGTCATGTGCTTCGACCAGTGAAATAGCAATACCTTTACGGCCCGCGCGGCCGGTACGGCCAATTCGGTGCAGGTAGGTATCTCCGCTGCGCGGCATATCGAAGTTAATGACGTGGCTGACGTCCGGGATGTCGATCCCGCGTGCGGCAACGTCAGTCGCAACCAGCACGTTAACGCGGCCATCGGTCAGGCGCTTAATGCCTTCGGTACGTTTGATCTGTGCCATCTCGCCTTCAAGATAGCAGTTATTGATCCCGGCATTGCGCAGCATTTCAGCCAGCTCATGCACACGTTCGCGCTTACGCACAAAAACGATAGTGCGGGTGGCATCTTCCTGCTTCAGCAGGTGCTTGAGCAACTCAACCTTGTGCTCAAGGTTGTCTGCACGGTAATACCACTGATGGATCTTCTTGCGCTCGCGCGTGGACGGCGTGGCAGAGACTTCTACCGGATCTTCCAGCAGACGCTCTGCGAAATCTTTGATCGCATCCCCTTCGAGGGTAGCGGAGAACAGCATCGTCTGGTTACGCCAGCGCGTCTCACCCGCGATGTGTTCGATATCCTGGGCAAAGCCCATGTCCAGCATGCGATCGGCTTCGTCCAGAATCAGTGTTTCCACGGCGCGGCAGTCAAAGTTCTCTTCTTTAATATACTGCAGCAGACGGCCAGTCGTTGCGACGACGATGTCCTGGTTTTCGCTGAACACTTCGGCGTGGTTCATATACGCAACGCCGCCGGTGATGGTGGCGATATCCAGATGTGTATTCGCTGCGAGTTCGCGTGCGTGATCGGCAACCTGCATTGCCAGCTCGCGCGTAGGCGTCAGGATTAAAATACGCGGCGGGCCTGATTTTTTACGTGGAAAATCGAGCAGATGCTGCAACACAGGCAGCAAATAGGCTGCTGTCTTCCCCGTGCCGGTTGGCGCAGAACCGAGCACATCGCGGCCCTCAAGCGCAGGCGGAATGGCCGCTGCCTGAATGGCGGTCGGGCGTGTAAAGCCTTTGCTCTCAAGAGCATTGAGCAGGCTTTCATCGAGTTCAAGTTCGGAAAAAGTCGTTACAGTCATGTTCTACCTCTGTGTGGGGCGCTGATTATAGACGTTACGGCTGTAATCTTCATCTGTTTGTATGGATATCGCTTTTCGGTCACCTCGCTTTCCCCTATGCTACTCCAGTTTCACTTAGAAGGTTGCCCTGACATGTCTCAACTCAAAGCGCAGTTGCGCCGCGATGGTTTTACATTTAAACAATTTTTTGTCGCTCACGATCGCTGTGCCATGAAAGTCGGTACTGACGGTATCTTACTGGGAGCCTGGGCACCTGTCGCAGGTGTTAAGCGTATTCTTGATATCGGTACCGGCAGCGGGCTGGTGGCGTTGATGCTGGCGCAGCGTACGGAAGAGCATGTCACGATTGATGCGGTTGAACTGGATGCGCAGGCCGCAGAGCAGGCGCGTGAAAATGCGGCCGAATCACCCTGGGCTGAACGGATGAAAGTGGAATGCGCAGATGTGCTGACCTGGGCGCCTGAACAAACCGCGCGTTACGATCTGATCCTCAGCAACCCTCCCTACTACGAGCCCGGCGTTGAGTGCGGTTCACCGGAGCGTGAACAGGCCCGTTATACCGGCTCCCTCAACCATAAAGCGCTACTCACCAGTGCAGCAGAACTCATCTCCGAAGAAGGTTTTTTCTGTGTCGTTCTGCCTGAGAGTACGGGCAATACATTCATTGGTATCGCCCAGGAGATTGGCTGGACGCTACGTCTGCGTACTGATATTTCGGATACGGAAGGTCGACTGCCGCACCGTGTACTGCTGGCGTTATCACCAAAAGAAGGTGAATGTTTTAATGACCGAATGGTGATCCGTGGGCCAGACCAGCGTTATTCCGAAGATTACACTGCTCTGACCCAGGCGTTTTATCTGTTTATGTAAACCTGCGGGGCGAGTATCGACGGGCCGGATTCAGCAAGCTGATCCGGGTAATCCAGGGTATAGTGCAGCCCGCGGCTCTCTTTACGCATCATCGCGCAGCGTACAATCAGTTCGGCTACCTGAACCAGATTGCGCAACTCCAGCAAATTATTAGATACGCGGAAATTGGCATAATACTCATCAATTTCCTGCTGGAGCATAGTGATCCGGCGCAATGCGCGCTCAAGTCGTTTGGTTGTGCGCACAATCCCTACGTAGTCCCACATAAACAGCCGTAGCTCATGCCAGTTGTGCTGGATCACGACCAATTCGTCCGGGTTATCAACGCGGCTTTCATCCCAGGCAGGCAGGTGCTCTGTCTCGCGGGCGTAAGGCATGCGTTTTGTGATATCTTCCGCCGCTGACCAGCCGTACACCAGACATTCAAGCAGTGAGTTAGAGGCCATACGGTTCGCACCGTGAAGTCCGGTATAGCTGACCTCACCGATAGCATACAGGCCATCTACATCCGTACGTCCATGATCGTCAACCATTACGCCACCACAGGTATAGTGGGCGGCAGGTACAATGGGCACCGGATCACGGGTCAAATCAATGCCCAGATTCAGCAGCTTTTCGTAAATCATCGGGAAGTGCTGGCGAATGAACTCTGCGGGCTTATGGCTGATATCGAGATACATACAGTCCACGCCAAGACGTTTCATTTCATGGTCGATGGCTCGGGCAACGATGTCACGTGGCGCGAGTTCACCTCTGGCATCAAAGTCCGGCATAAAGCGTGAGCCGTCAGGGCGTTTCAGATAAGCACCTTCTCCGCGCAGCGCTTCCGTGAGCAGGAAGTTGCGTGCCTGAGGGTGGAACAATGCGGTCGGGTGAAACTGGTTAAATTCGAGGTTCGCCACGCGGCAACCGGCGCGCCAGGCCATAGCGATACCGTCTCCGGAGGCAATGTCCGGGTTGGTGGTGTACTGATACACCTTGGAGGCGCCGCCTGTAGCCAGTACGACAGCCTTCGCCTGACAAGTTTCAACTTTCTCTTTATTACGATTCCAGACCCAGGCACCCACGACACGACGTGTGCCGGGCAAACCAATTTTGTCGGAAATAATCAGGTCAACGGCATTACTCCGCTCAAGGACCCGAATATTAGGATGACTAAGAGCCTTACTGACCAGCGTAGTTTCAACCTCTTTACCTGTGGCATCCGCGGCGTGCAGGATGCGACGGTGGCTATGACCTCCTTCTCGAGTAAGGTGATAGCTCTCTTCGCCATTGGGCTGAACCTGGGTATCAAATAATACCCCCTGGTCGATGAGCCATTGAACGCAATGACGGGCATTACTGGCGACAAACTCTGCGGCATGCGTATCCACGATCCCGGCGCCGGCAATCAACGTATCTTCAACGTGTGATGCAATGCTGTCTGTCTCGTCAAACACAGCGGCAATACCGCCCTGGGCATAAAATGTGGAACCTTCACTTATCGGCCCTTTACTCAGAACAATAACGTTCTGATGCTCGGCCAGACGCAGCGCCAGAGAGAGACCGGCAGCACCGCTGCCGATGATCAGTACATCACAATGAAGTTCAGGTGTTGTGTTCATGATTTTTGTTTAATTTACTAAACAGTGTTTGGTCAGAATAGCACCTGAATGCGAGATATCGCACGTTTTTTTTAAAGGCTGTTGCAATGACTAAACTCGTAAGGTGGCGTAAACAGGAGGTAAATGAATGAAATTATTTTGCGAAGCAGATCGTTAGTGTCAGATTTTGTGGTGAAATAAAGCCTGGGTTGCGTTACTCTTCTGGCGGGAAAAAAGATGTTTCTTGTCAGAAAGTGGTGCGTATCGTGAACAGACTTATAATGAGAGAAAATGAACAGTCTGCGGCGCGATGAACAAAAACAAAGGCGTTACGGAACTTATTGAAGATCAGACACTCTAATTCGGTGCTTGCTCAAAGTGCGGTATTTCTAGAGTGGCGTTTCGATAACGCGTGGAATTTAGGTTTGGGGAGACATTACCTCGGATGAGCGAGCAGTTAACGGACCAGGTCCTGGTTGAACGGGTCCAGAAGGGAGATCAGAAAGCCTTTAACTTACTGGTGGTGCGCTACCAGCATAAAGTGGCGAGCCTGGTTTCCCGTTATGTACCGTCAGGTGATGTGCCTGATGTAGTACAAGAGTCTTTTATCAAGGCCTATCGCGCGCTGGATTCTTTCCGGGGGGATAGTGCTTTTTATACCTGGCTGTACCGTATTGCAGTCAATACGGCAAAGAATTATCTGGTCGCTCAGGGACGTCGTCCACCTTCAAGTGATGTGGACGCAATCGACGCCGAAAACTTCGAAAGTGGCGGCGCATTGAAAGAAATTTCGAACCCTGAGAACTTAATGTTGTCAGAAGAACTGAGACAAATCGTTTTTCGCACGATCGAGTCGCTCCCGGAAGATTTACGCATGGCAATTACGTTACGGGAGCTGGATGGTCTGAGCTATGAAGAGATAGCCGCTATCATGGATTGTCCGGTCGGTACGGTACGTTCACGAATTTTCCGTGCGCGAGAAGCTATTGATAATAAAGTTCAACCGCTTATCAGGCGTTGACGATAGCGGGATACTGGAAAAGGTATTAGGCATGCAGAAAGAAAAACTTTCCGCTTTAATGGATGGTGAAACGCTGGATAGTGAGCTGCTCAACGAGCTGTCTCATTCTCCCGAAATGCAAGAGACCTGGGAGAGTTACCATCTCATCCGTGACACTCTTCGTGGTGACACCGGCGAGGTTCTCCATTTCGATATCTCAGCCCGCGTGATGGCGGCCATTGAGAATGAGCCTGTTCATCAGACCACTCCGCTGATTCCTGAAGCTCAACCAGCGCCTCACCAGTGGCAGAAAATGCCGTTCTGGCAGAAGGTGCGTCCATGGGCTAGCCAGCTCACCCAAATGGGGGTGGCTGCATGTGTATCGCTTGCAGTTATCGTTGGCGTCCAGCACTATAATACTCAGTCTGAAACTAATCAGCAGCCAGAAGCGCCAGTGTTTAACACACTGCCGATGATGGGCAAAGCCAGCCCGGTGAGTCTGGGTGTACCGGCTGATGCCTCCGCCAGCGGCGGTCAGCAACAGCAGGTTCAGGAGCAGCGCCGTCGCATTAATGCGATGTTGCAGGATTATGAGTTGCAGCGTCGTCTGCACTCTGAACAGCTTCAGTTTGAGCAGGCACAAACACAGCAAGCTGCTGTGCAGGTGCCCGGAAACCAAACTTTAGGAACGCAATCGCAG
This sequence comes from Enterobacter sp. 342, assembly GCF_036663495.1. Taxonomy (NCBI): domain Bacteria; kingdom Pseudomonadati; phylum Pseudomonadota; class Gammaproteobacteria; order Enterobacterales; family Enterobacteriaceae; genus Enterobacter; species Enterobacter sp. 342. Next base: position 79,206 of record NZ_JAWUEI010000018.1, on the reverse strand, counting down.
TAATGAAGCAACTTTGGTTCGCCATGTCTCTGATGGCGGGTAGCCTGTTCTTCTCTGCCAACGCCTCGGCTGATGTTTCATCCGGGGCGTTGTTGCAGCAAATGAATCAGGCTAGCCAGTCACTCAATTATGAGTTGGCATTTATCAGCATCAATAAGCAGGGCGTCGAGTCGTTACGCTATCGACATGCCCGTCTTGATAACCAGCCGCTCGCCCAGCTTTTACAGATGGATGGCCCGCGTCGGGAAGTTGTTCAGCGTGGTAACGAAATCAGTTATTTCGAACCTGGTCTGGAGCCTTTCACGCTGAATGGCGACTATATCGTTGATTCTCTGCCGTCACTTATTTACACCGACTTTAAGCGGCTTGCCCCTTATTACGATTTTATTTCGGTAGGGCGTACGCGCATTGCGGACAGATTGTGCGAGGTGATCCGCGTTGTTGCCCGGGACGGAACACGCTACAGCTATATCGTCTGGATTGACGCAGAAACCAAACTTCCGATGCGTGTAGACCTGCTTGACCGTGACGGTGAAACGCTGGAACAGTTCCGCGTTATCTCCTTCGATGTGAACAATCAGGTTGGAAACAGCATGCAGAATCTGGCTAAAGCCAGTCTGCCGCCACTGCTTTCTGTTCCGGCGGGTGACTCCGTTAATTTCAACTGGGTACCTTCCTGGATCCCACAAGGGTTTAGTGAAGTCTCAAGTAGTCGTCGTCAGCTGCCAACCATTGAGACTCCCGTTGAATCGCGTCTTTATTCCGATGGATTATTCAGCTTCTCGGTGAATATCAACCGCGCAACGGCAAACAGTTCTGAACAAATGCTTCGTACCGGACGTCGTACTGTCAGCACCACGGTACGCGATAATGCAGAGATCACAATTGTGGGTGAGTTACCTCCGCAGACGGCAAAACGCATTTCTGACAGCATAAAATTCAGGGCCGCACAATGATTAAAGAGTGGGCTACGGTTGTATCGTGGCAGAACGGCATTGCGCTGGTGAGCTGCGATGTCAAAGCATCATGTAATAGTTGCGCATCCAGAGCCGGCTGCGGCAGTCGCGTGCTGAATAAGCTCGGGCCACAAACGTCGCACACGATTTCTGTGCCAAGCGAACAGCCGTTGATGGCGGGACAGAAGGTGGAGTTGGGGATTGCGGAAGGCAGCCTGCTCAGTTCGGCCATGTTGGTTTATCTCTCCCCGCTGGTCGGACTGTTTATCATGGGCGGCATATTTCAGACGTTGTTTAGTACTGATGTGGCCGCCATGTGCGGCGCCGCGTTAGGTGGCGCAGGAGGATTCTGGCTTGCTAAAGGTTTCTCTACGAAGCTTGCTGCCCGCGAAGAGTGGCAGCCTGTCATTCTCAGCGTTGGGCTGGCGCCAGACCAGCTTCGTGTTGAGACGCTCTCTTCTGAGGCCCGGTGATCCATCGGGCTTTATCATTATTTACGTCCTAAAACAGAAAACGTCCTTTCTTCACGCTATACCTGTCTCTAAGTGCATTTCCAGGTAGCGAGGATGTAGTGTAGAATGCTGCGTTTTCGCACTGAAAAACGTCAGGCTAAGAACAGCGGCCTCCAGGAATTCGTAAGGCATAATTATTTAACTATATGAAGAACATACGTAACTTTTCGATCATTGCTCACATTGACCACGGTAAGTCGACGCTGTCTGACCGTATTATCCAGATTTGCGGTGGCCTGTCTGATCGTGAAATGGAAGCCCAGGTTCTGGACTCCATGGACCTGGAACGCGAACGCGGTATCACCATTAAAGCGCAGAGCGTCACGCTGGATTACAAAGCGGCTGATGGTGAAACCTATCAGTTAAACTTTATCGACACCCCAGGCCACGTTGACTTCTCCTATGAAGTATCACGCTCGCTGGCAGCCTGTGAAGGCGCGCTGCTGGTGGTGGATGCCGGGCAGGGTGTAGAAGCACAGACCCTGGCAAACTGCTACACCGCGATGGAAATGGATCTCGAAGTTGTGCCGGTTCTGAATAAGATCGACCTGCCAGCCGCTGATCCTGAGCGCGTAGCGGAAGAGATTGAAGATATTGTCGGTATCGACGCGACTGATGCAGTACGCTGCTCCGCTAAAACGGGCGTGGGCGTGACCGATGTTCTGGAACGTCTGGTTCGTGATATCCCGGCCCCTGAAGGTGACCCGGATGGCCCACTGCAGGCGCTGATCATCGACTCTTGGTTTGATAACTACCTTGGCGTTGTCTCCCTGGTGCGTATTAAAAACGGCACCATGCGTAAAGGCGACAAAATCAAGGTAATGAGTACCGGGCAAGTTTACAACGCGGATCGTCTGGGCATCTTCACGCCAAAACAGGTTGACCGTACCGAGCTGAAGTGCGGCGAGGTAGGCTGGTTGGTCTGTGCAATCAAAGATATCCTCGGCGCGCCAGTGGGCGATACCCTGACGGGGGCACGTAACCCGGCAGATAAAGCACTGCCAGGTTTTAAAAAGGTGAAACCGCAGGTTTACGCGGGTCTGTTCCCGGTCAGCTCTGACGACTACGAAAACTTCCGCGATGCACTCGGTAAGCTTAGCCTGAACGACGCCTCACTGTTCTATGAGCCAGAGAGCTCTACGGCGCTGGGCTTCGGCTTCCGCTGCGGCTTCCTCGGCCTGCTGCACATGGAGATCATTCAGGAGCGTCTGGAGCGTGAATACGATCTGGATCTGATCACCACTGCACCGACCGTAGTCTATGAAGTTGAAACCACCTCGAAAGAAGTGATCTACGTCGACAGCCCGTCCAAGCTTCCACCGCTGAACAACATTCACGAACTGCGCGAGCCGATTGCTGAGTGTCACATGCTGCTGCCGCAGGAGTTCCTGGGTAACGTCATTACGCTGTGTATCGAGAAGCGTGGTGTGCAGACCAACATGGTTTACCACGGTAACCAGGTGGCGCTGACCTATGAAATCCCGATGGCGGAAGTGGTACTCGACTTCTTCGATCGTCTGAAGTCTACCTCTCGTGGCTATGCGTCACTGGATTACAACTTCAAACGCTTCCAGGCCTCCAACATGGTACGTGTGGACGTGCTGATCAACGGCGAGCGCGTGGATGCGCTGGCACTGATCACCCACAACGACAATGCACCATATCGTGGTCGTGAACTGGTTGAGAAGATGAAAGACCTGATCCCGCGTCAGCAGTTTGATATCGCGATTCAGGCAGCCATTGGCAACCACATTATTGCCCGTTCTACCGTAAAACAGCTGCGTAAAAACGTACTGGCTAAGTGCTATGGCGGTGACGTCAGCCGTAAGAAAAAGCTGCTGCAGAAGCAGAAAGAAGGTAAGAAGCGTATGAAGCAGGTCGGTAACGTCGAGCTGCCGCAGGAAGCATTCCTTGCCATCCTTCATGTTGGTAAAGACAGCAAATAACCCTAAGGAGTTGGCATGGCGAACATGTTTGCCCTGATCCTGGTCATTGCTACCCTGGTGACAGGTCTGTTGTGGTGTCTGGATAAGTTTATCTTCGCCCCAAAACGCCGTGAACGCCAGGCTGCCGCTCAGGCAGCCACAGGCGATCAGCTGGATGCGAAAACGCTGAAGAAAGTCGGCCCGAAACCGGGCTGGCTGGAAACAGGAGCCTCGGTATTCCCGGTGCTGGCGATTGTGCTGGTGGTACGTTCGTTTATTTACGAACCGTTCCAGATCCCGTCAGGTTCAATGATGCCAACGCTGCTGATTGGTGATTTTATTCTGGTTGAGAAGTTTGCCTACGGCATCAAAGATCCTATCTATCAGAAAACACTGATCGAAACGGGTCATCCAAAACGTGGCGACATCGTGGTGTTTAAATATCCGGAAGATCCGCGCCTGGACTACATCAAGCGTGCGGTAGGTCTGCCGGGTGATAAGGTCACTTATGATCCGGTTGCGAAGGAAGTCACCGTTCAGCCGGGCTGCAGCTCCGGTACGGCGTGTGAGAACGCGCTGCCAATCACCTACTCAAACGTTGAGCCAAGTGATTTTGTCCAGACCTTTGCCCGTCGTAACGGCGGCGAGGCGACCAGCGGGTTCTTCCAGGTACCGAAAGGTGAAACCAAAGAGAACGGTATTCGTCTGGTTGAGCGTAAAGAGACGCTGGGTGATGTGACACACCGTATCCTGACCGTGCCGATTGCGCAGGATCAGCTGGGTATGTATTACAAGCAACCGGGTCAGCAGCTGGCAAGCTGGATTGTGCCTCCGGGACACTACTTCATGATGGGTGATAACCGCGATAATTCTGCGGACAGCCGTTACTGGGGCTTTGTACCTGAAGCGAATCTGGTGGGTAAAGCGACCGCAATCTGGATGAGTTTTGAGAAGCAGGAAGGTGAATGGCCGACCGGCGTACGCCTGAATCGTATTGGCGGAATCCATTAATTCTCATTAAATGAACGCGTAGCCGCTTTAATTAGCGGCTACGTGAATTATTTCAGCGATAAATCTCTTCGAACTAACGACATCCCCTGTCGTTGTGTATAGAATATTCCCCCGAAGTTTAAGGTTGGCCCTGCAAAGGTGCCACGGCACACGAAACCGCGTTGGTTTTCTCAGGTCGGTTTCGTGTGCTGCATTTTTGACGCATTCATTTATTGGTATCGCATGAACCCCATCGTAATTAATCGGCTTCAACGGAAGCTGGGCTACACTTTTCATCATCAGGAGTTGTTGCAACAGGCATTAACCCATCGCAGTGCCAGCAGCAAACATAATGAGCGCCTCGAATTTTTAGGTGACTCTATTTTAAGTTTCGTGATTGCGAATGCGCTTTATCATCGTTTCCCGCGTGTGGATGAAGGTGATATGAGCCGCATGCGTGCCACGCTGGTTCGGGGTAATACCCTTGCGGAAATCGCGCGCGAATTTGAACTGGGCGAATGTCTGCGTCTTGGGCCGGGTGAATTGAAAAGCGGCGGCTTCCGTCGTGAATCGATTCTTGCCGATACGGTCGAAGCATTAATTGGTGGCGTGTTCCTGGACAGCGATATCCAGACCGTAGAAAAGCTGATCCTGAACTGGTATCAGACCCGTCTGGACGAAATCAGTCCGGGCGATAAACAAAAAGATCCGAAAACGCGTTTGCAGGAATATTTGCAGGGGCGTCATTTACCGCTGCCATCGTATCTGGTGGTGCAGGTACGTGGCGAAGCGCACGATCAGGAATTTACCATCCATTGCCAGGTCAGTGGCCTGAGTGAACCGGTGGTGGGCACAGGTTCTAGCCGTCGTAAGGCTGAACAGGCTGCCGCCGAACAGGCGTTGAAAATGCTGGAGCTGGAATGAGCGAAGAAAAAACCTATTGCGGATTTATTGCCATCGTCGGACGTCCGAACGTCGGCAAATCCACCCTGCTGAATAATCTGCTCGGGCAGAAGATTTCTATCACCTCGCGTAAGGCGCAGACTACGCGTCACCGCATCGTCGGCATTCATACTGAAGGCGCGTATCAGGCGATTTACGTCGATACGCCAGGCCTGCACATGGAAGAGAAGCGCGCCATTAACCGCCTGATGAACAAGGCGGCAAGCAGCTCTATTGGCGACGTTGAGCTGGTCATTTTCGTTGTTGAAGGCACCCGCTGGACGCCGGACGACGAAATGGTGCTGAACAAACTGCGTGACGGTAAAACGCCGGTCATCCTCGCGGTCAACAAAGTGGACAACGTACAGGAAAAGGCTGACCTTCTGCCGCATCTGCAGTGGCTCGGTAGCCAGATGAATTTCCTCGACATCGTACCGTTGTCTGCCGAGACCGGTCTGAACGTGGATACCATCGCGGGTATCGTGCGTAAGCATCTGCCGGAAGCGATCCATCACTTCCCGGAAGAGTACGTTACCGATCGCTCCCAACGCTTTATGGCTTCTGAGATCATCCGTGAAAAGCTGATGCGTTTCCTCGGTGCTGAGCTGCCATACTCCGTGACGGTAGAAATCGAACGTTTCCAGAGCAACGAGCGCGGCGGTTATGATATCAATGGCCTGATCCTCGTTGAGCGTGAAGGGCAGAAGAAGATGGTCATTGGCAACAAAGGTGCCAAGATCAAAACCATCGGCATTGAAGCCCGCAAAGACATGCAGGAGATGTTCGAAGCCCCGGTTCACCTGGAACTGTGGGTGAAAGTGAAATCTGGCTGGGCCGATGACGAGCGTGCTCTGCGCAGCCTCGGTTACGGCGAAGACCAATAACTCAAGACGACGAGTATGATGGATGGATGGCAGCGTGCCTTTGTCCTGCATAGTCGTCCCTGGAGCGAAACCAGCCTCATGCTGGACGTCTTCACGGAAGAGTCGGGCCGCGTGCGCCTTGTTGCGAAAGGCGCACGTTCCAAACGTTCTAACCTGAAAGGTGCCTTACAGCCTTTCACTCCCTTGCTGGTTCGTTTTGGTGGGCGAGGGGAGGTCAAAACCCTGCGCAGTGCCGAAGCCGTCTCTCTGGCACTTCCCCTTTCAGGTATCACGCTGTACAGCGGTTTGTATATCAACGAACTCATCTCGCGCGTTCTTGAACATGAGACTCGCTTCTCTGAACTTTTCTTCGATTATCTGCACTGTATTCAGGCACTGGCTGGTACCACCGGTACCCCCGAACCTGCGCTGCGTCGTTTCGAACTGGCGCTGCTGGGACATCTGGGATATGGCGTCGATTTTCTGCATTGTGCGGGGAGCGGAGACGAGGTCGAGGACACGATGACCTACCGTTATCGGGAAGAAAAAGGTTTTATTGCCAGCGTCGTAATTGATAACAGCACGTTTACCGGTCGTCATCTCCGGGCGCTGTATGAGCGCGAGTTTCCTGATCAGGACACACTGCGCGCTGCAAAACGCTTTACCCGCATTGCCCTCAAGCCGTATCTTGGCGGCAAGCCCTTAAAGAGCCGCGAATTATTCAGGCAGTTTATGCCGAAACGTTAGAGACAGAACCAAAAGAAAACCGAGGATTGTCATGGCTGAATTACTGTTAGGCGTCAACATTGATCATATCGCCACACTGCGTAATGCGCGCGGCACGGCTTATCCTGACCCGGTTCAGGCGGCATTTATCGCCGAGCAGGCTGGCGCCGACGGCATTACCGTTCATCTGCGTGAGGACCGTCGCCATATCACAGATCGCGACGTACGTATTCTGCGTCAGACGCTGGATACCCGTATGAATCTGGAGATGGCCGTCACGGAAGAGATGCTGGCGATTGCCTGCGAGACTAAACCCCATTTCTGCTGCCTGGTACCGGAAAAGCGTCAGGAAGTGACGACCGAAGGCGGTCTGGATGTTGCAGGGCAGCTCGACAAAATGCGCGATGCCTGCAAACGTCTGGCCGATGCCGGCATCCTGGTTTCTCTGTTTATCGACGCCGATTTCGCCCAGATCAAAGCGGCAGCCGATGTGGGGGCACCGTATATCGAAATTCATACCGGTTGTTATGCTGATGCTGAAAGCGATGCAGAGCAGGCCAAAGAGCTGGAGCGTATCGCCAAAGCTGCCACGTATGCCTCAAGCCTGGGCCTGAAGGTCAATGCCGGGCATGGCCTCACCTACCACAACGTAAAAGCCATCGCCGCCCTGCCAGAAATGCATGAGCTGAATATCGGTCATGCGATTATTGGCCGTGCAGTGATGAGTGGCCTGAAAGAGGCGGTATCAGAGATGAAACGCCTGATGCTGGAAGCGCGCAAGTAATGGCCATTCTGGGCTTAGGCACGGATATCGTTGAAATAGCCCGTATTGAAGCGGTGATCGCCCGTAGCGGCGATCGCCTGGCAAGGCGTGTGCTAAGCGATAACGAATGGGCCATCTGGGAAGCGCATCAGCAACCGGTGCGTTTTCTGGCCAAGCGCTTTGCGGTAAAAGAGGCGGCAGCCAAAGCCTTCGGGACTGGTATTCGAAATGGTCTGGCATTTAACCAGTTTGAAGTGTTTAACGACGAACTGGGTAAACCGCGCCTGCGTTTATGGGGTGAGGCGCAAAAGCTTGCGGAAAGGCTGGGCGTGAACCATATGCACGTGACGATCGCGGATGAACGCCACTATGCAAGCGCAACGGTGATCATCGAAAGTTAAAGTTTGTCCGCATGATGCATCAGGACAAACTTATCCCATAGCTGCTCTTCGCTCTCGACGTGTGCCGGATCTTTCAGGATGGTATTGGGGATCGGGCACACTTTCTGACAAGTCGGCGTCTCATAGTGGCCGATGCATTCGGTGCAGCGGTCGCTGTTAATCTCATAAATGCTGTCGCCCATCGAAATCGCCTGGTTCGGGCATTCGGGTTCGCACATATCGCAATTGATGCATTTTTTGGTAATTAACAGCGCCATCAGGAAATTCTCAGAAACAACACAAACTGGGCGGGCATTATACGCGTCAAACCAGTTTCTTTACCAGTTCTTCGCTGTGACGAATGCGCTCGGGCGCGTGCTCCAGATCCTGCTGCACCAGTGCCATGAACAGCAGATCGGTCAGCATCATTTGCGCACTGGTGGACGAGATAGCCGCACTGCGCGTAGCCTGCTCTTCGGCAATGGTATATAGACAGCGCGTTGCCCGCTGTTGCAGGGCATTTGGGGTAAAACCGGTGATTGCCAGTATTTTACCGCCGACACGCAGGGCTTCGTCGGTCGCCATGTTGATTTCACGACGCTCACCGGAATAGGAGATTGCCAGCAGAAGATCGTCAGGATCCATCGCCTGTACGGTCGCCAGCAGGGCATGCATATCCTGCTCTACGATGGCGTTAAGCCCAATTTTTGTCAGCTTCCAGCCAAAGTTACGCGCCACAAGTCCAGACGCACCGATGCCGGTCAAAATGATACGCCGCGCCGCATGCAGCATCGCCACACTTTCCAGCAGCTTTTCTTCGGAATTCACGTCCAGGGTGGCATGCATGGCTGCGACGTTTTCTTTAATCAGCTTTTCCCCAACCAGACGCATCGGGTCATCACCACGGATCTGGTTATGTACGGGCATCGACTGCGGATTGGGATTGCTCACCAGCGCTTCGCTAATCGCCAGTTTGAGGGCGGGGAATCCCTTAAAGCCAATCTTCTGGGCAAATTTCACCACGCTTGATTGACTCACACCGGCTTCACTCGCCAGTTGCTGCGAGCTGAGATGGCGGGCGTGATCGGGCTGAGAAAGCAGAAAATCCGCCAGCTTTTTGTCGCTTTGAGCAAAGCCTGCATATCGCTGGCGAATACGAATTAAACAGTTCATAGGTTCTCCTGGCGAAAATGTGATTATCTGCGCAAATACGAATTTTGCTCGCCTGAATGAATTTTATATTCCATTATAGTGTGATTATTATGAATTAAAAATTCCTGAGGTACAAAACATGAATCTTGGCTCACTTGTTTCAGAAACGCGTAACCCGCAAACCATGGATCTGGATGCACTTTCCACCCTTGAGCTGGTTAACCGTTTTAATCAACAGGATACGCTGGTCGCGCAGGCAGTGAAAGAGACATTACCTGAGGTGGCGAAAGCTGTCGATGCCGCGGCGGAAGCACTGAAGGCGGGTGGTCGTATTATTTATATGGGGGCCGGAACCAGCGGGCGTCTTGGCGTGCTGGATGCGTCCGAATGCCCACCGACGTTTGGTGTTCCACACGGTCTGGTGGTCGGGTTGATTGCCGGTGGTCCAGGTGCGCTGCTGAAAGCTGTTGAAGGGGCGGAAGATAACAAACAGCTGGGTGAGGAGGACCTGAAGGCTCTGAATCTGACAGCGAAGGATCTGGTGGTCGGGCTGGCAGCATCCGGACGCACGCCGTACGTCATTGGCGGGCTGGAATACGCCAACCAGACCGGCTGCACAACGGTAGCCATTTCCTGTAATCCAGGCTCTCCGATTGCACAGGTCGCTGCCATTGCTATTTCCCCGGTTGTAGGGCCGGAAGCGCTGACCGGCTCCACGCGCCTGAAATCCGGGACCGCACAAAAGCTGGTGCTCAATATGATCTCCACCGGTGCAATGGTGAAGTTCGGCAAGGTTTACCAGAACCTGATGGTGGATATGCAGGCGACCAACATCAAGTTAGTGGACAGAGCCTGTCGCATGGTGATGGAAGCGACGGGTGCAAGCCGTGAAGAGGCGGAAGCTGTACTCAAACAAACCGATCACGATGTTAAACCGGCCATTCTGATGATCTTAAGTGGTCTGGACGCTGCGGCCGCGAGAGCCAAACTCACTGCGCATAATGGGTTCTTACGGGCGGCATTAGAAAACTAACAGAGGCGTGTATGGATAAAACAGCAGCGCTCGCCAGCAATATCCTGCAGGGAATTGGTGGGGAAGAAAATATTCAGCGTCTGGAAAACTGCATGACGCGCGTGCGCGTCGAGGTGCATAACGACGACCAGCTTGATGTGCCGCGTCTGAAGCAACTTTCCGGCGTCAGCGGCTATGTGAAACAGGGGCAACAGCACCAGCTGATCGTCGGGCCGGGGAAAGCGGCACAGGTGGTTGATGCCATGCGTGCACTGATGGGCAGCGGAGCAAGCGTAGTAATTGACGATGCTGAACGCACCAAAGCGCAGGCGAAGGCCAAATACAAAGCCCCCATGAGCGATGCGCTGCGCCAGCTGGCAAACGTCTTTATTCCGTTGATCCCAGCGTTTATTGCTTCTGGTTTGATCACCGGGATCATCAACATCCTCAAGCGCCCGGATATTGTTGGGGATTTTGCCACTCAGTATCCGAACCTGCTGGGTATTCTCGGGATATTCGGCAGTGCAGTGTTTGCCATCATGAACATTCTGGTCGGGGTGAACACGGCTAAGGTGTTTGGTGGTTCGATGGCCATGGGCGGGGTGATGGCGGGGATTTTATCCAGCCCACAACTGGCACAGATAACCCTGTTTGGCGAGGCGCTTCAGCCGGGGCGCGGCGGGGTGATTGCTGTACTGCTGGTGGTGATCCTGATGTGCTGGGTCGAGAAAAAATTGCGTGCTCTTTTACCCGGATCGATTGAGCTTATCCTTAATCCACTGCTGACTACACTTATCACCGGCAGTGTGGCGATTGTTGCACTGCAACCACTGGGCGGCTGGATCTCAGAAGCGATTGCCCATGGCGCGTCTTTGGCGATCGATCGCGGCGGCCTGTTAGTGGGGGCGGTGTTGTCTGGCACTTTCCTGCCATTAGTGCTGACGGGTCTGCATCAGGGGCTGGTGCCGATCCATGTCGAGTTGGTGCAGACGCACGGTTACAACGCGCTTCTGCCTATCCTCTCTATGGCTGGTGTGGGGCAGGTTGGTGCGGCCATCGCGGTGCTGATGAAAACCCGTAATATGCGTCTGAAAAAAGTGATTAAAGGTGCACTTCCGGTCGGTTTGCTTGGCATTGGGGAACCGCTGATTTTTGGCGTCACACTGCCGCTGGGTAAACCGTTCCTCGCTGCCTGTCTGGGTGGTGCGGTAGGTGGAGCACTCATCAGCTACTGGAAAGTCGCCACTGTTATCACTTTTGGACTGTCCGGTTTACCGCTGGCGTTGACCATCGTGACCGGAAAAGTGATGCTCTATCTGTTAGGCTATTTAGTAGCAGTGATAGCCGGGTTCCTGTTTACCTGGCTGTTAGGATTCAACGATCCAGAGGAGTAAGGTTTGGCAAATTACGAGCGTCGCGTTGTCTTTTTCGACCTGGATGGAACGCTGCATCAGCAGGATATGTTTGGTACGTTTATGCGCTACCTGTTGCGGCGTCAGCCTCTGAATGCACTGCTCGTATTACCGCTCTTACCCGTGATTGGCATCGCGTTGCTGGTGAAAGGCCGGGCAGCGCGATGGCCGATGAGTCTGCTGTTGTGGGGATGCACGTTTGGCCACAGTGAATCGCGACTCAAACAGCTCGAACAGGATTTTGCACACTGGTTTCGCGGTCATGTTGCCGCGTTTCCTGTCGTTCAGGCGCGTCTCACCAGCTATCTCGATGCGAACGATGCCGATATCTGGCTGATTACCGGTTCACCGCAGACGCTGGTTGAGCAGGTCTATTTTGATACCCCATGGCTACCTCGGGTGAATCTAATCGCCACACAGATTGCTCGCGGTTATGGCGGTTGGGTGCTCACCCTGCGTTGCCTGGGGCATGAAAAAGTGGTGCAACTGGAGAAACGCATCGGTACACCGCTGCGTCTTTACAGCGGCTACAGTGACAGCAAACAGGACAATCCGCTGCTCTATTTTTGTCAGCATCGCTGGCGTGTCACGCCGGTGGGGGAACTTCAGCAACTCGAATAGTCTTCTCTCTGGAGGGTGTGTATAATGCCGCCCGCTTTAAGACCGGAGTATCAACCCTTGTCCAATCCTGAACACAATCATGAATACTGGATGCGCCACGCGCTAACGCTGGCTCAACGTGCCTGGGAAGAGGGCGAGGTCCCCGTGGGGGCCGTGCTGGTTTACAACAACCAGGTGATTGGAGAAGGCTGGAATCGCCCGATTGGCCGTCACGATCCCACTGCTCACGCCGAAATCATGGCGCTTCGACAAGGTGGGCTGGTGTTGCAAAACTATCGCCTGCTCGACACCACGCTGTACGTGACGCTTGAGCCGTGCGTGATGTGTTCTGGTGCGATGGTACACAGCCGTATTGGCACGCTTGTCTTCGGCGCGCGGGATGAAAAAACCGGCGCGGCTGGCTCACTGATGGATGTTCTGGGACACCCGGGGATGAACCATCAGGTCAAGACTATCGGCGGGGTGCTTGCACCAGAGTGTTCGGGGCTACTAAGTGATTTCTTTCGAATGCGCCGGCAGCAGAAAAAGCAACAAAAGGCAGAATTGAAGTTGTCGGACGATTAAGTTCATCCGGTGCCACAACCGGGTAACTTTGAGCCAGCTGTTTTGCCTCTGCCGCTTCTTTCTCTTTCTCCAGCAGGTATCCTACCAGGCTTATCTGATATTTACGGATATTTTCCACGTAGGCGTAAGCCTCATGTCCACGTGCGTAGCCATATGTCAGCTTGTTGTACCAGGGTTTCTGGCTCAGCAGTGGCAATCGCTGTTTAACGTCTGACCAGCTGTCCGGGTTACCTTTCGTTTTCGCCGTCAGTGCTCGTGCATCAAGCATATGCGCATAACCCATGTTGTAGGCGGCCAGCGCGAACCAGATCCGCTCTTCTTCCGGTACTGTTTCCGGTACCTTGGCCATCATATCCTGCAGATAGCGAGCACCACCGCTGATGCTCTGTTCGGCATCGGTACGGTCATTCACCCCCAGGCTCAGGGCGGTATTTTTGGTTAGCATCATTAAACCGCGTACGCCTGTGGGCGACGTGGCCTGGGTATCCCAGTGAGATTCCTGATAGGAGATAGCCGCCAGCAGTTTCCAGTCAATTTCCTGGGCGTATTTTTCGAACAACGGCTGCAGGTCTGGCAGGACACTGTCTACCGCGCGCAGGAAGCTACGGGTGTCGACATAGTCAAAGTCGTCACCGTGGCCAAGATACTTCTCCTCCAGACGCGCCAGGGTACCGTCTTCATTGATGGTGTTGAAGAAATCGAGCATCGCCGCAGAAAGGGTCTGATCGTCATCAAGCTGGCTAAACCAGGTAACGGGTTGTTCGTCGGTGACGTCCAGCGCCACGGCGATCTCAGGGTGAACGCGCTGGAAAAGACTGATCGCGACTGAATCAGCGATGGTATAGGGCAGTTTCTGATCTTTAACCTGTTCCAGCAGTTCCGTTGTGCCGAGTTTAGGATCGACTGTCCAGCTCAGGTCCGGGTATTTCTTCTCCTTGAGCTCACGCAGATCGTCAATCACCACATGGCCGGGGGCAATCGTCAGTTGTTGATCGTTAATGGTAGCAAGCGTGCGCGGGCGAACGCTTCCGACACGGTAGACCAGTTGCTGCGAAACGGAGTAGTAGGTCGGGCCTGGCTGATAGTTCTTGCTGCGCTCGCTGTTATACACCAGCCCGGCCGCGAGCATATCGGCATCGTCGTTATCGAGGTCATCAAACAGCTGGTTGATATTCTGGCGGACGGTAATTTTAAGCTTTACGCCAAGATAATCGGCGAACTGTTGGGCCAGTTCGTAATCCAGACCAATAACTTTGCCATTGATGTCGCTGTAGATCAGCGGAGAGTTTAGGGTACTGACGCGCAATTCCCCCCGCTCCTTTATGGCGGCGATACGGTTTTCGGCTTTGCCGAACCAGGGGATGGAAGGCCAGAGGGCCACTGCCAGCAGCAACGTCACAATGCCGATGAGCAGATAATTAATCTTTAATTTTTTCAATTAGTTAATTCTCTGCGACGCCGGTTGCCTCAGTTTGCTGTAGCCATGTTAATAATAAGGTTTGCCATTGAATGAGCGGCATTTTGCGTAAACTTGCGCCACTTGGCAACCCATTAGAGAGACAGGTCACATCTATTGTTAAATGTCTGCGCAGATTTTATTTCGACGCAAACGGTTTCGTCGGCGCTCAGGATTCTCTATAATGACGCCCGTTTTCCCCCCTTGCGCACACTGTAAGCGCCCCGGCGCTTCGAAGACGAGAGACTTATGATGGAAATTCTGCGTGGTTCGCCTGCACTGTCTGCCTTCCGTATTAACAAACTGCTGGCACGTTTTCAGGCGGCCGACCTTCCGGTAAGCAATATTTACGCTGAGTATGTCCATTTTGCTGACCTGAATGCCCCTCTGAATGCTGAGGAGCGCGTACAGCTGGAACGCCTGCTGAAGTATGGCCCAAGTCTGAGCAGCCATACGCCAACCGGCAAACTGATCCTTGCGACGCCGCGTCCGGGCACCATCTCCCCCTGGTCTTCCAAAGCCACCGACATCGCCCACAACTGTGGCCTGAGCCAGATTAACCGTCTGGAACGCGGCGTGGCGTACTATGTGGAAGCTTCCACCCTGAGCGAAGAACAGTGGCAGGCGGTTGCAGCTGAGCTTCATGACCGCATGATGGAGAGTGTTTTCGCCTCTCTCGATGACGCGCAGAAGCTATTCTCCCACCATCAGCCTGCGCCGGTACAGAGCGTGGATTTGCTGGGGCAGGGGCGCCAGGCTCTGATTGACGCGAACCTGCGTCTTGGCCTGGCACTGGCAGAAGACGAAATTGATTATCTGCAGGATGCGTTTGTTAAGCTGAACCGCAATCCGAATGACATCGAACTCTATATGTTCGCGCAGGCCAACTCTGAACACTGTCGTCACAAGATTTTCAACGCCGACTGGATTATTGACGGCGAACAGCAGCCGAAGTCGCTGTTCAAAATGATTAAAAACACCATGGAGAAAACTCCAGACCACGTGCTGTCTGCTTATAAAGACAATGCCGCGGTTATGGAAGGTTCCGAGGTGGGCCGCTTCTTCGCCGATCGCGAAGCAGGGCGCTATGACTTCCATCAGGAGCCTGCGCACATCCTGATGAAAGTTGAAACCCATAACCACCCGACGGCGATCTCCCCGTGGCCGGGTGCGGCGACCGGTTCCGGCGGTGAAATCCGTGATGAAGGTGCAACGGGCCGCGGTGCAAAACCAAAAGCCGGTCTGGTCGGTTTCTCCGTTTCCAACCTGCGCATCCCGGGCTTTGAACAGCCGTGGGAAGAAGATTTCGGTAAGCCAGAGCGCATTGTCACCGCGCTGGATATCATGACCGAAGGCCCACTGGGCGGCGCGGCGTTTAACAACGAATTTGGTCGTCCGGCGCTGAACGGTTACTTCCGTACTTATGAAGAGAAGGTGGACAGCCACAACGGCGAAGAGCTGCGCGGTTACCACAAACCGATCATGCTGGCGGGTGGGATCGGCAACATTCGCGCCGATCACGTGCAGAAAGGCGAGATCGTCGTGGGCGCGAAGCTGATCGTGCTGGGTGGCCCGGCAATGAACATCGGCCTGGGCGGCGGGGCAGCTTCTTCTATGACCTCTGGTCAGTCCGATGCGGATCTCGACTTTGCTTCCGTGCAGCGCGACAACCCGGAAATGGAGCGTCGTTGCCAGGAAGTGATCGACCGTTGCTGGCAGTTGGGTGAAGCTAACCCAATTCTGTTTATTCACGATGTGGGCGCGGGCGGTTTGTCTAACGCCATGCCGGAGTTGGTGAGCGACGGCGGCCGCGGTGGCCGTTTCAACCTGCGCGACATCCTGAGTGATGAGCCGGGTATGAGCCCGCTGGAAATCTGGTGTAACGAATCTCAGGAACGTTATGTTCTGGCTGTTGCTGCGGATCAATTACCGCTGTTTGACGAGCTGTGCCGCCGCGAGCGCGCGCCGTATGCCGTTATTGGTGAAGCGACCGAAGAACTGCACCTCTCCTTAAGCGACACCCACTTTGACAACCAGCCGATCGATCTGCCGCTGGACGTTCTGCTCGGTAAAACGCCGAAGATGACCCGCGATGTTGAAACCCGTAAAGCGGCAGGAAAAGCGCTGGATCGTCAGGGCATTACCGTTGCGGAAGCGGTCAACCGTGTACTGCACCTGCCGGCTGTGGCAGAGAAAACGTTCCTCGTGACCATTGGCGACCGTACCGTGACCGGTATGGTATCGCGCGATCAGATGGTCGGCCCGTGGCAGATCCCGGTCGCTAACTGCGCCGTGACCACCGCGAGCCTCGACAGCTACTACGGCGAAGCAATGGCACTGGGCGAACGTACCCCGGTGGCGCTGCTGGACTTCGCGGCATCTGCTCGTCTGGCTGTCGGTGAAGCGCTGACTAACATCGCTGCAACCCAGATTGGCGATATCAAGCGTATCAAACTTTCTGCGAACTGGATGGCCGCTGCTGGCCACCCGGGTGAAGACGCAGGCTTGTATGAAGCGGTCAAAGCGGTGGGTGAAGAGCTGTGCCCTGCGCTGGGTCTGACCATTCCGGTGGGTAAAGACTCTATGTCGATGAAGACCCGCTGGCAGGAAGGCAATGAGCAGCGCGAGATCACCTCTCCGCTGTCGCTGATTATCTCCGCCTTTGCTCGCGTGGAAGACGTTCGTCATACCGTTACACCGCAGCTCGTGACCGAAGACAACGCCCTGTTGCTGATTGACCTGGGTAAAGGCAACAACGCGCTGGGTGCGACCGCGCTGGCGCAGGTTTACCGTCAGTTGGGCGATAAGCCAGCTGACGTGCGCGATGTGGCGCAGCTAAAAGGCTTCTACGATGCCATCCAGGCGCTGGTTGCGCAGCGTAAGCTGCTGGCTTACCACGATCGCTCCGATGGCGGTCTGCTGGTGACGCTGGCAGAAATGGCCTTCACCGGCCACTGTGGTGTGGAAGCGAATATTGCCTCTCTGAGCGAAGACCATCTGGCGGCGCTGTTTAACGAAGAGCTGGGTGCGGTCATTCAGGTACGTGCGGCAGATCGCGACGCGGTTGAAGCGATTCTGGCGAAGCACGGACTGGCAGATTGTGTGCACTATCTGGGTAAAGCCGTTCAGGGCGACCGCTTCGTCATTGAAGCTGACGGTCATGCCGTGTTCAGCGAAAGCCGCACGACGCTGCGTATGTGGTGGGCAGAAACCACCTGGCAGATGCAGCGTCTGCGCGACAACCCGGAATGTGCCGATCAGGAGCATAATGCAAAGGCAAATGACAACGATCCTGGCCTGAACGTGAAGCTCTCCTTCGACATTAACGAAGATATTGCTGCACCGTACATTGCGACTGGCGCGCGTCCGAAAGTGGCCGTGCTGCGTGAGCAGGGCGTTAACTCCCACGTTGAGATGGCCGCTGCCTTCCACCGCGCGGGCTTTGATGCCATCGACGTTCACATGAGCGACCTGCTGGCTGGCCGTACCGGTCTGGAAGATTTCCAGGCGCTGGTGGCGTGCGGTGGCTTCTCCTACGGTGACGTGCTGGGCGCGGGTGAAGGTTGGGCGAAGTCCATTCTGTTCAACAATCGCGTGCGTGACGAATTCGAAACCTTCTTCCACCGTCCGCAAACGCTGGCGCTGGGCGTGTGCAACGGTTGCCAGATGATGTCCAACCTGCGTGAGCTGATCCCGGGCAGTGAAGCCTGGCCGCGCTTTGTGCGTAACCAGTCTGACCGTTTCGAAGCGCGTTTTAGCCTGGTGGAAGTGACTCAGAGTCCTTCTCTGCTGCTGCAGGGCATGGTCGGTTCGCAGATGCCAATCGCGGTCTCTCACGGTGAAGGTCAGGTTGAAGTGCGTGACGCTGCACATTTGGCTCAGCTTGAGAGCAAAGGCCTGGTGGCGCTGCGCTTTGTCGATAACTTCGGTAAGGTCACTCAAACTTACCCGGCCAACCCGAACGGTTCGGCAAACGGTATCACTGCTGTTACCAGCGAAAGCGGTCGTGCAACCATCATGATGCCGCACCCGGAGCGTGTATTCCGTACCGTGAGCAACTCCTGGCACCCGGAAAACTGGGGCGAGGACAGCCCGTGGATGCGTATTTTCCGCAACGCGCGTAAACAGTTGGGTTAAGCAATAAAATGAATGCAGGCCCGGTGAGCGGAAACGCCACCGGGCTTTTTTATACCTGTCGCAAAACCGCGACAACGCAGTAAAATAGGTGTCTCCAAAAGGAGACATTTAACTTATTGATTTGTATATGACACGACAGTTTCCCGTTAAGGTGTTGCTTAATAGCGACACTTAGCCTGGAAATCATTCAGCAGACAATTAACACCGTAAATGAGTAAAAGTAATATATATCAATGTGTTAATTTTTAGTTTTGCATTCTGGCACGGCTGTTGCATAATATTGAGCAGTGGCTCATTCACCCTCTTATGTCAGCCCCTTCGGGACGTGCTACATAAACTTCGAATGACGCACAAAAAGGTGCCTGCCGTCCAACTACTGATTATAGCGATGCTTTATCAGGCCCGGGCGAAACGTCGAGTTAGGCACCGCCTCATTCCATAACAAAGCCGGGTTTTTACCCGGCTTTGTTGTATCTGAAGGGCAGACTCAGTTACGCTCTGCGTAAACCCCCACTAAGAGAGTAATGCGTTGAAACGCTGGCCCGTTTTTCCCCGCTCCCTGCGACAGCTTGTCATGATGGCCTTCCTGCTGATCCTGCTGCCATTACTTATCCTTGCCTGGCAGGCGTGGCAAAGTCTCAATGCCTTGAGTGCTCAGGCGGCGTTGACTAACCGCACGACGCTCATCGACGCCAGGCGCAGTGAAGCGATGACCAATGCCGCGCTGGAGATGGAGCGTAGCTATCGCCAGTACTGTGTGCTCGACGATCGTACGCTGGAAAAGGTGTATCAGAATCAGCGTAAACGCTATAGCGAGATGCTGGATGCCCACGCAGGGGTGTTGCCGGATGACAAGCTGTATAAAGCGTTACGTCAGGATCTGAACGACCTTGCTCAGCTACAGTGTAAAAATAGCGGTCCGGATACGACCGCCGCCGCGCGCCTGGAAGCCTTTGCCAGTGCCAACACCGAGATGGTTCAGTCAACGCGTACCGTAATTTTCTCGCGCGGGCAGCAACTGCAGCAAGAGATTGCCGAACGTGGACAGTTCTTCGGCTGGCAGGCTCTGGTGCTGTTCCTGGTGAGTCTCGGGCTGGTTCTGCTCTTTACCCGCATGATCATCGGCCCGGTGAAGGGCATTCAGCGTATGATCAACCGTCTGGGAGAGGGAAAATCGCTCGGTGATACGGTCGCCTTTAAAGGACCGCGTGAGTTGCGCTCCGTAGGGCAGCGTATTATGTGGCTGTCTGAACGTCTGGCATGGCTCGAATCTCAGCGTCATCAGTTTCTGCGCCATATTTCCCATGAGCTTAAAACGCCGCTGGCCAGCATGCGTGAGGGCACGGAACTGCTGGCGGACGAAGTGGCCGGGCCGCTGACAACGGAACAGAAAGAGATTGTCGAGATCCTTGATGCCAGCAGTCGCAATCTGCAAAAGCTGATTGAGCAACTGCTGGATTACAACCGCAAGCTGGCTGATGGCGCGGTTGTACTGGAAAACGTCGAGATTGAGCCGCTGGTGGATATGGTGATCTCCGCTCATAGCTTGCCAGCAAGAGCTAAAATGATGCATACCGGTGTAGAACTGAATGCACCAGCGTGCCTGGCTGAACCCATGCTGTTAATGAGCGTTCTGGATAATCTTTACTCCAATGCGGTGCACTATGGTACTGAATCCGGTAACATTTATATCCGGAGTTACACGAATGGTTCACGGGTGTTTATTGACGTCGCTAATACCGGCACCCCGATCCCCGATGACGAAAAAGCCATGATATTCGAGCCCTTTTTCCAGGGGAGTCATCAGCGTAAAGGTGCAGTTAAAGGAAGTGGTCTGGGCTTGAGCATCGCCCGGGACTGCATACGACGCATGCAGGGTGAGCTAAACATTGTCACGGACCAACGTTCGGATGTTTGCTTCCGTATCGAATTGCCCCTGAGCCGGAAAAATCAATAACATGAATCTATGTCTGGTGAGTATGTCACACGTCTTTTTCCGCGCCGTACGCGCGGTGTTTTCCCGCAACACGCTTCGCCTGAGCCTGCCTTGTTTATTTCTGGCTGGGTGTGTTTCCCATGCACCGGAAAGTGCGATTAGCGATAAACAAGAAGATAAATGGCCAGATAACCAACTGGCAGATTTTCTATCAACCCGCTGTGACGACATCTGGAACCTGTCAGGCCATGACGTTGAAAGCAACCCACTGTTCTGGCTACGTGGAATAGATTGCGCCCAGCGTCTGGCACCGGTAGACGCTCGTTCGAAAGCAGCGATGCTGGATGACGACACCTGGCAGGACGCTTTCAAGCGCGGGATTTTACTGGCAGATGCGAAAATTACCCCCGTTGAACGCCGCGCCAACGTGACCCGGCTGGACACGTTTGTGGTCAACCTTCCGGTCCAGGTTCGCCCGGTATACCAGCTCTGGCGTGATGGGCAGACATTACAACTTCAACTGTCTGAAGAACGCTCCCGCTACAGCAAGTTGCAGCAGTCCACTGACAGCGAGCTTGATACGTTACGCCAACAGCAGCAACATTTGCGTACGCAACTGGATACCACGACACGTAAGCTGGAGAACCTGACCGATATCGAAAGACAGCTTTCGTCGCGTAAATATCAGCCGGGGAGTTCATCTGCTGCACCGGACAGCGATACGCCGAAACAAGAGGATGTGAAGCCATGACCAGCCGAAAACCTGCTCATCTCTTACTGGTGGATGACGATCCGGGGCTGTTAAAGCTGCTGGGAATGCGTCTGGCGAGTGAAGGCTACAGCGTGGTAACCGCTGAGAGCGGGCAGGAGGGGTTGAGAATTCTCAGCCGCGAGAAGATTGACCTGGTGATTAGTGACCTGCGGATGGACGAAATGGACGGCCTGCAGCTGTTCGCGGAGATCCAGAAGCAGCAGCCGGGTATGCCTGTGATTATTCTCACGGCACACGGGTCGATCCCGGATGCGGTTGCCGCGACACAACAGGGGGTGTTCAGCTTCCTGACCAAGCCGGTGGACAAAGATGCGCTTTATAAGGCTATCGACAGCGCGCTGGAACATGCTGCCCCATCGAATGATGAAGCATGGCGGGAGTCTATCGTCACCCGCAGCCCCATTATGCTGCGTCTGCTCGAACAGGCCCGGATGGTGGCGCAATCTGACGTCAGCGTGCTCATTAACGGCCAGAGCGGTACCGGGAAAGAGATCCTCGCGCAGGCGATTCACAATGCCAGCCCGCGCAGCAAAAACGCTTTTATTGCGATTAACTGCGGCGCACTCCCGGAACAATTGCTCGAATCTGAACTGTTTGGTCATGCCCGCGGTGCTTTCACTGGCGCGGTAAGCAGCCGGGAAGGGTTATTCCAGGCAGCGGAAGGCGGCACGCTTTTCCTGGATGAGATTGGCGACATGCCTGCGCCGCTGCAGGTTAAATTACTGCGCGTGTTGCAGGAGCGAAAAGTTCGCCCGCTGGGCAGCAACCGCGATATTGATATTAACGTGCGTATTATTTCGGCGACACACCGCGATTTACCGAAGGTGATGGCCCGCAACGAGTTTCGCGAAGATCTCTACTACCGTCTTAACGTGGTGAACCTGAAGATCCCGGCGCTGGCCGAACGTGCGGAAGACATTCCGTTGCTGGCGAACCATCTTTTACGCCAGGCTGCCGATCGCCATAAACCGTTCGTTCGTGCCTTTTCCACCGATGCGATGAAACGGCTGATGGCCGCAAGCTGGCCGGGCAACGTGCGTCAACTGGTGAACGTGATTGAGCAGTGCGTCGCGCTGACCTCATCACCGGTTATCAGCGACGCGCTGGTAGAGCAGGCCCTGGAAGGGGAAAACACGGCATTGCCGACGTTTGCCGAAGCGCGGAATCAGTTCGAACTGAACTATTTGCGTAAGCTGCTGCAAATTACCAAAGGCAACGTGACCCACGCGGCGCGAATGGCGGGGCGTAACCGTACCGAATTCTACAAGTTACTGTCGCGGCACGAGCTGGAAGCGAACGATTTTAAAGAGTAGTACCGCAAAATTCGCTTGAATATGATACTGTGAGCAACCGATTACGAAGCAGCTTACAGGCAAGAGTTTAAGGACCCACCATGAAAAAGATCGATGCGATTATTAAACCTTTCAAACTGGATGATGTACGTGAAGCGCTGGCGGAAGTTGGCATCACCGGGATGACCGTGACGGAAGTGAAAGGTTTTGGTCGTCAAAAGGGCCACACCGAGCTTTACCGTGGCGCAGAGTACATGGTGGACTTTCTGCCGAAAGTGAAAATTGAAATCGTGGTGAGCGACGACATCGTGGATACCTGTGTGGATACCATCATTCGCACGGCGCAGACGGGCAAAATCGGCGATGGCAAAATCTTCGTCTTTGACGTGGCGCGCGTGATCCGTATCCGTACCGGCGAAGAAGACGACGCGGCGATTTGATGGTATTCCTTCGCTGCCATTCCCTGGCGGCGAAGGTGCTTTTAATCGTGCTCTGTTTCCGGCAAGGTGAGTGGGGAAGGGGTAAAACATCTTCTCAAACCAACGAATGTAACGATCAATACCACGCAGCCTAGCGTCCACCCGCTCATCTGAGAGAAAAAGTGGGCATAGGCAGCAATCGCCGTATCGTTAATCTGTGGCTCAGTAGTTTGTTGCGCCACGCGTCCTGCCAGCCAGTTGGCGACTGCGCCTGTCGCCAGCATATAAATCCCCGTTAACAAACCTGTGATGCCCGGCAGATTCAGACGGGTGATTTGCGCCATCGCTACCGGGTCGATAAACAGTTCGGCGAAACCCATTAGCGCCAGTCCGGCGATCATCATCCCCATTGAGACTTGTCCGTTTAACCCGCCATGACGCGCATTCAGCGCCAGTAACATAAAACCAGCGCTCATTAACAACAGACCTAATGCGAACTTCAGCCATACGCGTAGCGCTGAGCGTATTTTCCCTTCCGGACGCGCTAGCCAGGAAAGGGCAACACCTGCCGCCATCACTGCAATGGCATTAACAGACTGAAACAGTGCCGTTGGCACCTCAATATTAAGCAACTGTCGGTTAACAAATCGGTCGATAAACAGGCTGATAGTACTGCCACCCTGCTGTGCCAGCACCCAGAACAGCGTCCCTGTCATCATCAGTATCGCAATTTGCCACAGTGCGCGGCGATGCTCAGGAAATCTCATCATAATGCGCGCCACCATTATCACAGCAAACGCGCACACGGCGACCAGTAGATAACCAGAGCCATTATTCTCCAGCAACAGGGTAAAAAAGATGGGCGCGATGCAGAGCATTATCAGCAGCCAGCCCCAGACCGGGAGGAGATACTTTTTACTGCGTAATGCCTGTTTATTGACGCCGCGCGTATGCTGGAAGTGGTGATGCCCACTGAGGAAAATCAGCAAACCTACAAACATGCCGATCCCGGCCAGCGCAAAGCCAATATGCCAGCCGTACCATTGCGCCGCCAGTCCGCAGGCAATCGGCGCAGCAATGGAGCCAATGTTCCCTGCGGCATATAACAGCGAAAATCCGCCATCACGACGTGGATCGTCATGGGCATAAAGTTCTCCCAACAGACAACTGATATTGGATTTAAACAGACCGTAACCACAAATGATTATCGCCAGTGCAGCGTACAGACTGCGGGTTGAGTCAGATTCGATACCTAACACCACATGGCCGAACGTCATCAGCAATGCACCGGTAATAATGGCTGTGCGGTTGCCAAGCAGGCGGTCAGCCAGCCAGCCGCCGAGAATAGGGGTGACGTAGACCAAAGATGCGTAAGCGCTAAAGAGTGTGATGGCGTGGCTATCGTCGAAACCAAGCTGATGGGTGAGGTAGAGGATAAGCAGAGCACGCATGCCGTAAAAGCTGAAATATTCCCAGATTTGAATCGCCACGATGTAATAAATCGCGCGCGGTTGTGAGGGTGTTTTCATGTTATCTCCTTGCGGCGTGAAAAAGGGAAGTGGCAAGCCACTTCCCTTTAGTCTTTATTTATCGTTTTTCAGTACCTTAACGGTATAACGACCATCCGCCTGGCGATATGCACCATGGATGTCGGTTTCAAAGCCTGGATAGTGAGCACCTATTTCGCACAGCATTTGCAGGAATTCCAACACTGGACGGCTCTCTTCAGTGATCATCTCACCAGGCATAACCAGCGGTACTCCTGGAGGATATGGCAGGATCATATTGGCGTTGACGCGGCCCACCATCTCACTGAGATAGACCTCTTCCGTCTCACCATGCAGCTCTTTCTGGAACGCGGCATACGGTGTGATTACCATTTTTGGCAGCACTTCAAATGCGCGGAACATCAGATCCGGCAGATTATGATGCTCAACGAGTTTATGAATGTTCTGTGCAAGCTCCTGAATGCGCATGCTTTCGTAGAACTCAGGATTCTCACGATAGAGCGATGGCAGCATGTTTTTCACGCGTAGATTGAGATCGAAAGCGCGTTTGAAATCGGTGAGTGCGCGGAGCAGACTCAGGGCTTTCGTTTTATCAATACCGATGCTGAACAGGAACAGCAGGTTATACGGACCCGTTTTCTCAACCACGATGCCTTGTTCATCAAGGTATTTCGCGATGATACTGGCAGGAATACCGAAGTCGTCCATGGTGCCATCTTTCTTCATCCCCGGTGTCAAAATGGTGACTTTAATCGGGTCGAGATACATATGCTCGTTATCAATGTTCTTGAAACCGTGCCATGCACTATCGGAACGCAGAGGCCAGCATTCAGGCTCATCAATGTGTTCCGGCTGCCACACATCAAAGAACCAGCCTTCAGATTCGCCTTTCAGACGTTTAATCTCTTTGCGGAATTTCACTGCGCGCTGAATAGAACCGTCGATCAGACGCTTACCTGCATTACCTTTCATCATCGCCGCAGCGGTTTCAGTGGATGCCACGATTCCATAATGCGGAGAGGTTGTCGTGTGCATCATGTAAGCTTCGTTGAAGGTCTCTTCGTTTACGTCGCCTTTTACATGAATCATCGAAGCCTGAGAAAACGCCGCCAGCAGTTTGTGCGTGGACTGAGTTTCGTAAATCACTTTACCTTCCACACGACCGCCGCTCATCCCACTTTTACCCGCGTAAATGGGGGAGAAATTGGTATAAGGCACCCAGGCCGAGTCAAAGTGGATGGATTTTACATCCAGCGTTTTCTTGATGTAGTCGGTGTTGTAGAGCAGACCATCATAAGTGGAATTGGTTATAACGGCGTGCACTGGCCAGGTCGCGTTTGGCGTCTCTTTTACGCGTTTGGCAATGGTTGCATGCTGGAGTTCGCTCTGCGGGATCCCGCCGAGAATACCGTATGCGTTACGGGTTGGTCGGAAATAGATCGGTGTAATATCGCTCATCATCATCAGATGCGTCAGCGATTTATGACAGTTTCGATCGATCAGAACAGTGCTGCCAGCAGGTGCTGAGTACATGCCGACAATTTTGTTCGCTGTGGATGTACCGTTGGTCACCATGTAGCTGCGCTCAGCGTTGAATACACGAGCGATATACTCTTCTGCCTCTTTGTGTGGGCCGCTATGGTCAAGCAGTGAACCGAGTTCGGATACGGAAATCGAGATGTCAGATTTCATGGTGTTAGGGCCAAAGAAGTCGTAGAAAAGACTCCCTACCGGGCTTTTCTGGAACGCGGTGCCGCCCATGTGGCCAGGTGTACAGAACGTATATTTCCCTTCGCGAACATATTTGAACAGCGCTTTGGTCAGCGGCGGCAAAATTGTGTCGATATATTCATCTGTGTTCTGTTTGATTTTGGCGGCGATATCGTCAGCGGCACCGAGAGCATACTCAAAGAAACGTACTTTCATACGCAGATCGTTGAGGCTAACGTCGAGCGTGGAGTATGAATTAGCGAATGCATACAGCGGCATATATTCGTTCATTTTGCTGATGTCTTCGCACAGCTCGAGATTGTATTTATCCCAGTCAAAAATAACGCCGCACAGACGCGCATTGTTCTCAATGAGTTTCAGTAAGTCTTCGCGGTCATTTGGGTAAACAATACGGAAATCCAGACGCTCAAGTGCGCGGTGGAGCTCACGGATAGGTTCTTCTTTAAAGTAAACGCCCATGTGATTCATGATAGCGATAACATTCATAGTCTTATCTCCAGGTGTAGAAAACCCCTCCCGTCACGGTGTGACAGGTGTCAGGAAGGGCTATAAGAAAGGGGGGATTAAAGTGCGTCGGCGGTGGTGCTTTCGGCTTCGTTGTTATGCTGGCGCTGGTACATTTTGCGACCATAGAACATCAGAATGACGAGGCTGACGATAAAGGTGCCAGACAGTTCGAAGGAGTTGGCCCCCATCAGTGCGATGAAGCAGAACGCGCAGCCCAGAATGGAGCAGACCAGGCTTGCCAGGTTGCGAACGTTAACGCCTTCGAAGCGAATCAGGTCAACGCAGGAGTAGAAATACGGCAGCATGGTCAGCAGTACTGCGATACCCGTCAGTTCGCCGAACAGGTCTGAGGCTTTACCGCCGCTTGAGTTCATCACGGTGATGAGAACCATCAGTACGGTCATTTTCAGCGCTGCCAGCAGCAGGCCCTTTTTCGGGATGCCGTTGCTATCAACTTCACCATAAATTTTCGGGAAGTTACCATCGTTAGCGGCGCGAACCCCGGCCTGGCCTACCAGCATCATCCAGGAGCCCAGTGAAGTCAGGCAGGCGAAGGCGGTGAAGGCAGATACTATCGGTGCAGCCCAGTTACCCATGATGGTTGAGGCACTGACAGCGAATGGTGCGCCAGAAGCGGCCATTTCAGAGGCCGGATACATACCAGAAATCACCTGTGTTGCCGCGATATAGACAATACCGGCCAGAGCGGTACCCAACATGGTTGCCAGTGGCACTGTGCGTTTAGGGTTTTTCACCATCCCGGTGCTTACCGCAGCGGATTCAACCCCAACGAATGCCCACAGGCAGAGCAGGATACTTTTGATCACCGCATGAGGGTCGGTAGTAGCAGAGGTGTTCCAGTTTGCCTGATAGATGGCAACATCAAACCAGTGCCATCCCGCAATCGCAGTCACTACGACCGGGATCAGCACCAGTACCAGACCGATTGTCGTCAGGCGGCTCACCCAGGTCCCGCCAAGCATATTCACAAAGGTAAACAGCCAGACAATTGCAATACAGGCAATACCTGCCGGAACAGGATTATTTAATGCCGGGAAGAAGGTAGAAAGATAAGAAACAGCGGTAATACCAATTGCCAGATTACCAATCCAGTTTGCGTGGTAATAAAGCACACCGGTCTGGAAACCGAAAGCGGGAGATAATTCACCGGCATAAGCAATTGGGCCACCTTGTTGAGGATTTTTGGTTGCCAGGCGGGCGTAGACATATGCCAGAGACATTGCCCCAATAATGGAAATGACCCATCCCCAAATTGCAATGCCACCGATGCTGGCAAGGTTTGCGGGTAATAAAGCGATACCACTTCCCATCATATTACCGGCGACGACACCGGTGCAGGCAAACAGGCCTATCTTTTTGGCTGAACTCATGTTCGTTTCTCCTGAATTTTATTTTGGAGGTGCGGACCGTTGTTTAAGGTACAAAGTGATCCGACCGACTGACCGCAAGGTTACGGATGCGAACAGGAGAAGTCCTAAAGATAAAGTGAAATAAAAGACAACTTCAAAAAAATGATACCCTGAGATTTTTTAGTTAACATATCAGGATAAAAATTTTATATCAGGAAAAGATAAATAATGATATCTGACAGGGGATTGATGAGGTTTTTATTGCGGTGGGGATTGTTGCCAGGAGATAACAATTAAAACCTCCTGGCAACATTTTTACTACTTGCTGAATAAATTCATTAACGCATTCAGAGGGCGCTTTCTACTCTTGTGCTAGAAACGTTTTTAAATAAGGAGCCGCTTTTTTAATGGAAGTCTGGAAAACGCCATTCTCAATCCAGTAGAGAGTGTTTTCACCCGGTCTTAAATTAAATGCTGTAATATAAGCATCAGCCGCCAGACGATTATCACCCTTCATCTCATAGATCTTTCCTAGTAACACATAATTTAGCCAGGACATTTCGAGTTCAATACTTTTGTTAATGTTCCTGTATGCATTGTCAATATCACCTTTACTTAATCCATTGATCGTCTGTATTTGATACCACGTTGCTGATTCCTCAATGCCGGGAAGTTGCGCGATTTTACTCAGCTCATTATTCAGCGCGGTAAGTTGAGGTTCATTGAACTGCTGCTGTGAATGTCGTAGTACATCCACCAGTACTTTTTCCAGCAGCGCATTGATAAAGTCAGGTGCGTCTTTTGCGACGACGCTGAGTAACTCGCTGGCTTTATTTAATGACACGACATCACCTTCCATAATCAACTGGTCAGCCTGGTAGTACTGCGCCAACGACAGGCTTTGCGAATTGCGGAACTGGGCAAGTTGTGCCTGCATACGAGGTGGCCAGGGCTGCGTCAACACGGCGGAGAGACTGTGGAGGAGATCTTCCTGTACTGATAACAGTGTGTTGTCGGTAATAAAGTAGCGCTTGTCCAGCATGACAGAACTGTCTGCATTATCGACCAGCAATACAGACATAAAACATTGCTGTGCCCGGTAATGACGTTGATTAACGAATTTGATGGTGAGTGTTTTCCCGGAGCTACTGGGTTCTGTCACGTTGTAGTTGGTTTTGTCATGCACCATAAAGGTGGAATATGTGTTCAGTGACGAGGTAATC
This sequence comes from Enterobacter sp. 342, assembly GCF_036663495.1. Lineage (NCBI taxonomy): Bacteria > Pseudomonadati > Pseudomonadota > Gammaproteobacteria > Enterobacterales > Enterobacteriaceae > Enterobacter > Enterobacter sp. 342. The sequence goes on along the minus strand of NZ_JAWUEI010000018.1, from coordinate 50,037 downwards.
AGGTTTCCCAGGCCGATGGCGTAAGACTGTTGAGAAGACCACTTATTGCAAGAGATACCGCGTTCAAAACGTACATCTATATCGCGTGGATTGAGTAGCAGACGTGTTTTGGTCACCGGTGGGTGAGAATTGATAAGCGACATTATAACCAGTGCAATCAACGCGCCAAGTGACAACAGAAAGAGTAGCCAGGTCCAGAAGGAGGCGACACGATTTCGCCGGTCGACTTTTTTCCGCGCCTGTCTGAATAATGAGGGAGCGGACGCTGTTACCGGTTCAGGCAGCGTGTTGACCTGCCCGGCAGGTGTCGTTTCTGGTGAGGTTATGAGAGTGGATGGTCCACTGTCGGCGCTTTCTTCAGTCATCCAGACCACCGGCGCGGTGAGCTTGTAGCCCCTCTTTGGCACAGTGGTGATGTATTCTGGACTCTGTTCATCACCGTCTTTCAGCCATTTACGGAGTTCTGAAATGCTCTGGGTAACCACATGACTGGTGACAATATTGCGCATCCAGATGTTATCAATGATTTCATCCCGGCTCAGGACTTCATCAGGATGACTGGCGAAATACACCAAAAGATCAATTAAGCGTGGTTCAAGCGTCAGTTGGCGACCTTGCCGACTAATTTGATTTATGGACGGCGTAACTCGCCACTCGCCAACGCGTACAACAGGTTGTTGCATAAAAAAGCGTCCCCAAGCGGAAAAGGGAAAAGAAAAATCATAACATGAATGACAAACTCATTATTGATAAGCCACAAGACTCAATGTTGAAGATGAAAGAAAAAAAGGATGCCGCTAAATACAGCATCCTGAGAGGAATTGGTCGGTTTACAGCACTTTATGAGGCCCGAAACACTCGTAATGAATGTTTTCAGATTTGATCCCCAGCGTAACTAGCTGTCTGGCGGCAAACTGCATAAAAGCGACTGGGCCGCAGAGCCAGAATTGCATCTCTGGATTGCTGAACAGGCTCTCGTGTTTACTCAAATCCATCAAGCCCTCACTGTCGAATCGTGCATTCTGACGGTCATCTTCATCAGGCTGGCGATACCAGGTATGCGCGGTAAAGCGTGGCAGGGCCGCCCCCAGCGTTTTTACTTCATCCGAAAAGGCATGCACATCACCGTTCTCGGCGGCGTGGAACCAGTTTACCTGTGCGGTGTGGTTTGCTTTCGCCAGCGTATCGAGCATCGCCAGCATTGGCGTTTGGCCGACACCCGCAGAGATCAGCGTGACCGGGGTATGCGTTTCAACGGCCATAAAGAAATCACCAGCAGGTGCGGCCAGATGTACCACGTCACCCACGCTGGCTTCGTTGTGCAACCAGTTTGAAACCTGACCGCCTTCTTCACGTTTCACTGCGATACGGTAACGTTTACCGTCAGGTTTACGGGTCAGGGAGTACTGGCGAATTTCCTGATGCAGGAAACCTTCAGGTTTCAGCCAGACGCCCAGGTACTGTCCTGGCTGATAATCAGCTACCGGCTGACCGTCAACCGGCTCAAATTCAAAGCTGGTAATAAGCTTGCTGCGCGGCGTTTTCTCAACGATACGGAACGCGCGCGTACCTTCCCAGCCACCGTTCTTACTGGCGTTTTCGCTGTAGATTTGTGCTTCACGGTTGATGAATACGTTTGCCAGCACGCCGTAGGCTTTACCCCACGCGTCCAGTACCTCCTGACCCGGACTGAACATTTCGTCCAGGGTCGCTAACAGATGGCCGCCAACGATGTTGTACTGCTCCGGTTTGATCTGGAAGCTGGTATGTTTCTGCGCGATTTTTTCCACCGCAGGCAGCAGCGCTGCCAGGTTTTCAATATTGCTGGCATAAGCCGCGATAGCATTGAACAGGGCTTCGCGCTGATCGCCGTTACGCTGGTTGCTCATGTTGAAAATCTCTTTGAGCTCCGGGTTGTGCGTGAACATACGATCGTAGAAATGGGCAGTGAGTTTAGGGCCGGTTTCTACAAGCAGGGGAATAGTGGCTTTTACAGTAGCGATGGTTTGAGCGTCGAGCATGAGCGCGTCCTTTTGATGATACTTTAATGATGCATTTTAAATGCATCTTATAAAAAATACCCCTGCGTTGTAAATGGTTCTTTGCAACATGAAAAATATGCATCACAAACCTGAAAAGAAATCGGTTGAAAATGTTGAGAGCTTTATTCCTCAAACCCTTGCGTGGCGTGAAGGAAAACGTTTGCGTAAAATCGTTTGTCAAGACCTGTTATCACAGAACTATTCAGTTATACTGTTGCCCGTCGTCCAACAGGACTGCCTTTTCAGGCCAAAATTTACTTGTTAGCTGAGTCAGGAGATGCGGATGTTAAAGCGTGAAATGAACATTGCCGATTATGATGCCGAACTGTGGCAGGCTATGGAGCAGGAAAAAGTACGTCAGGAAGAGCACATCGAACTGATCGCCTCCGAAAACTACACCAGCCCGCGCGTAATGCAGGCACAGGGCTCTCAGCTGACCAACAAATATGCTGAAGGTTATCCGGGTAAGCGTTACTACGGTGGTTGCGAGTACGTTGATATCGTTGAGCAACTGGCTATTGACCGTGCGAAAGAACTCTTTGGCGCTGACTACGCTAACGTGCAGCCGCACTCTGGCTCTCAGGCTAACTTCGCGGTCTACACCGCGCTGCTGCAACCGGGTGATACCGTTCTGGGTATGAACCTGGCGCAGGGTGGCCACCTGACTCACGGCTCCCCGGTTAACTTCTCCGGCAAACTGTACAACATCATTCCTTACGGTATTGATGAGTCCGGTAAAATTGACTACGAAGACATGGCGAAGCAGGCGCAGACCCATAAACCGAAAATGATCATCGGCGGTTTCTCTGCTTACTCCGGAATCGTTGACTGGGCAAAAATGCGTGAAATCGCAGACAGCATCGGTGCTTACCTGTTCGTAGACATGGCGCACGTTGCGGGTCTGATTGCCGCAGGCGTTTACCCGAACCCGGTTCCTCACGCTCACGTTGTGACCACCACCACCCACAAAACTCTGGCGGGTCCTCGCGGTGGCCTGATCCTGGCGAAAGGCGGTGATGAAGAGCTGTACAAAAAACTGAACTCTGCTGTGTTCCCAAGCGCGCAGGGCGGCCCTCTGATGCACGTTATCGCGGCGAAAGCGGTGGCGCTGAAAGAAGCGATGGAGCCAGAGTTCAAGGTTTACCAGCAGCAGGTTGCCAAAAACGCCAAAGCGATGGTGGAAGTGTTCCTGAACCGTGGCTACAAAGTGGTCTCCGGTGGTACTGAAAACCACCTGTTCCTGCTGGATCTGGTTGATAAAAACCTGACTGGTAAAGAAGCTGATGCTGCCCTGGGCCGCGCCAACATCACCGTGAACAAAAACAGCGTACCAAACGATCCGAAGAGCCCGTTTGTGACCTCCGGTATCCGTATCGGTTCACCAGCAGTGACTCGCCGTGGCTTTAAAGAAGCGGAAGTAAAAGAGCTGGCTGGCTGGATGTGTGACGTTCTGGACAATATCAATGACGAAGCGGTTATCGAGCGCGTTAAAGGTAAAGTTCTGGATATCTGCGCACGCTTCCCGGTATACGCATAATTCCTCTGCTTTGCAGAAATAAAAAAGGCCGCGTTTGCGGCCTTTTTTTATGGCTCAACGTCGGTCAAGGGAAATGGCACCAGGCCCGACTATCGCCAGCAGAATAAAGGCACCAGCAATACTGACATTCTTGTAGAAGTTAATCATATTCGGTACGACCGCATCACCGGTCATATCCCAGTAGTGATGGCCTATTACCGCGGTTCCCAGCGTGTAAAACACAAACAGGACGGCGAGAGGACGGGTGAAAAAACCCAGCACGATCAGAATAGCGGCGGGCACTTCCATCACCACCGCAATAATGGCCGCCAGCATGGGCATCGGTGTACCCAGCGAGGTCATATATTGCACGGTGCCGCTAAATCCAGTGAGTTTCGGATAGCCAAAGATAATAAACAGCACGACAAGTGCAATACGGCCAATCAACAGCAACAGGTGACGCGACTGACCGAAATCGAAATAACGAAGTGAGTTCATGGCAGAAATACCTCTGCAAGTGGAGTAATTTAAACGTAATACACATTTTCATTCCCTGCCATAAGCCAGACGACTGCACATTATGTTAATTTTTCGTTAATTTATAGCAGGCTATCGACTTGCTTAATTTTTATATTCTCGCCAGACTATGGCCTCGATTTCGGGAGGGATTCATGGTCTTGCATTCCACGCGCTGGCTGGCGCTCAGTTATTTCACCTATTTCTTTAGCTACGGCATTTTTCTGCCTTTCTGGAGCGTCTGGCTTAAGGGTATTGGCCTGCCCCCCGAGACCATCGGTATCCTGCTAGGTGCCGGGCTGGTGGCACGTTTCCTGGGTAGCCTGCTGATTGCCCCGCGCGTTAGCGATCCCTCCTTATTGATCAAGGCGTTGCGCATTCTTGCTCTGTTGACGCTGGTCTTTGTCGCCTGCTTCTGGGTCAGCCACCAGTTTGCCTGGCTGATGGTGGTGATGGTCGGCTTCAACCTGTTCTTTTCACCGCTGGTACCGCTGACGGACGCCCTGGCGAACACCTGGCAAAAGCAGATCACCATGGACTATGGCCGCGTGCGCCTGTGGGGCTCAATTGCCTTTGTGATTGGCTCTGCGCTGGTGGGTAAACTGGTCAGTCTCTATGATTACCGCGCGATCCTGGCTCTGTTGAGTATCGGGATTGCCTCGATGTTGTTGGGCATGCTGCTGCGACCGTCGGTGATGCCGCAAGGGGAGAGCCGCCATCAGGAGAGCGCGGGCTGGCCTGCCTGGCGGAGCCTGGTTGCACAAAGCTGGCGTTTTCTGGCGTGCGTGTGTCTGCTCCAGGGGGCGCATGCGGCGTATTATGGTTTCAGTGCCATCTACTGGCAGGGGGCGGGATATTCTGCATCAGCCGTTGGCTATCTGTGGTCGCTGGGGGTAGTGGCCGAAGTCGTTATTTTCGCTCTGAGCAAAAAGCTGTTCCGTCGCTTTGGCGCGCGCGACCTGCTGCTGCTTTCCGCCCTGTGCGGTGTAGTGCGGTGGGGCATTATGGGCTGGACGACTGAACTCCCGTGGCTGATTGTGGCGCAAATTCTCCACTGCGGTACCTTCACCGTGTGCCATCTGGCGGCGATGCGCTATATCTCGGCGCGTGAGGGAGGGGACGTGATTCGTCTGCAGGCGGTTTATTCCGCAGTTGCGATGGGCGGCAGTATTGCGATCATGACGGTCTTCGCCGGTTTCCTCTACCAGCATCTGGGACATGGCGTCTTCTGGGTAATGGCACTGGTTGCTTTACCCGCTATAATCGTTCGTCCTAAAGTGACCGCTCGCGCCTGACTATGATTCCAGCATGGCGCGAATATGTTCTTGCTGCTGTGTGTTCAGTGCTTCAACGGCATGGATCAACGGCGGCGAGAATAACGGCAGAGCGGTAGGATAGGGGGTGATAACCAGCGCGGCTTCGCGCGGTGCCCCCTCTTTCTGGAAAGTCTGCAACGCCAGATAGCGAATATTGAGCGGCAGCAGCGTCAACTCACGAAGTTGCTCCTCAATCAGATCTTCACAGGCTTTATCTTCCCCCGTCAGCAGGATGACCTGTTTTTCGTGCAGATCGGTTTCCTGCATCAGCCAGGCACCGAAAATCACCGCGACCAGGCTCATCTCCTCATCGGAAAAACGTAGCCCAAATTCCGCCTCCAGCTCAAACAACGCCTCTTTGGTGGTGCGTAAAAGTCGGGGGTAGAGACGATGGATCTCCTCCGGCAGGCTGTTGTCGATGCCGATCTCAAACAGTGAGCGGTCCAGTGCCTGAGCAAGATGGATATAAAGCTGATCGGTCAGGCCTTGCTCATCGCTGAAATTCATCCCTGTTTGTGAACGAAAACGAGCAATCATACGCACAATGGCGCGGCGTAAACGCTGATCCTGCTGGTGTTTATCAAGCACGGGATCAGGTGTACGGAGCATCATAAACAACAGTGCCAGAAACAGTTGTTCATCCCCGTGAGCGCCTTGTGGAACGCGTCGTTTCCAGTGACGCACGATCTCCTGCGCCGTAAAATACTCCCCTCTCGACTGGGTCCAGCTGCGCTGAACATGGGAAAACTGCGGCGTGTTCCCCAACTGATGCTGGATTAGGCAATATTGCAAATAGAGCTGTAAAAACTGGACATCGCGACATTCAAACTGGCGCTGTAGTTTCCGTGAGCAGAAGTTGATCAGCGCCCGCAGGTTAGCATCGTCATAAAGTGGGCGAGCAATGCCATGCTGTTTAAGTGCGGTTTTTAATGCAGGGGTAAACTGGTGCGAGACAAACTGTGGACACAGCCGCAGAGCCCTGCGCAGCCAGTGCAGCAGGCATAAACGCTTATTCAGGGCTGTACCTTCAATCCGGTAGCTGCCGTCATGGTGCGTGACGATATCAAGCCGGTGATAGCGCTGGATTTCATCGCGCGTCTCGGCTATATCTTGCCGTGCCATGGCGTCGTCCACGCCATTGGCAGCGATTATGCTCTGTGCGGTGACGACAGCATCGGGCAGGTAAAGCATCAAAAGCACCTGGCAGCGGCGCTGCGAACTGGAAAGCACAGATGGAATTTCAAGCGTCGTCATCATCTGTCGGGTATCCAGTGTGAATGTTTGATAAGAATAGCTAAATGATGGACGCTGAAAAGCGCGCCGGCAGCCCTTTCATTCAGGATTGCAGGAGAACATCACAGAATTTTTGACGTGAGGAATTGATGCAAACAGTTAAACAATGCGCGATGGCGCTATTTTTTGCGGTTATCACCTTCACCGCCAGCGCACACCCTCACAGTTTTATCGACCTGAAAACCGAGCTGGTCACCGACGGCACTCAGCTAAGTGGACTGAAAATGCGCTGGACGATGGATGAAATCACCTCGGCTGACCTGCTGTATGATGCAGGAAACGCAAAGCCCGGCGATGAAATCTGGAAAAAGCTGGCGGCGGAAGTGATGGCTAACGTGCTTGGTCAGCACTATTTCACTGAATTCTGGCATAACGGGCAAAAGGTCAAATTTCTGAACCGTCCCACGGAGTACGGTATGACGCGCGAGGGGCATCAGGCAGTGCTGACGTTTGTGCTTCCGCTGGCACATCCGCAGCCGCTGGCAGGGCAAAAATACACGTTTTCGACCTTTGACCCTACCTACTATGTCGACATGAGTTATGCCGGAGATAGCGATGTGCAGCTTCCGGCATCATTACAAAAAACCTGCAAGATTTCCGTTCATACCCCAAAGCCCAGCGAAGAAACACTTAACTTTGCGGTTTCTCTCGATAAAGAAGATGCGCCGCCTGAAGACATGGAGTTGGGTAAACAGTTCGCGCAGGAGGTGACATTGCAATGTCAGTGATCTCTTCACAGATTCGAAAACAGCGGCGCTGGCTGCATCTCTGGCCCCTGGCGATTTTTGCGCTGTTAGCGGTTTGCGGTACGTTATGGCTATGGCAGGTATGGCCTCAGGTAATGATGAAAAGCATTATCTGGCAGCGTGAGCTTAACCAGCAGATGAGTGGTTTGCTGAAGGCGGTGGCGGAGAATCCGACGAAGGCAGGCGGCTCGCTGCTGGCGTTCAGCTTTATCTACGGCGTATTACATGCGCTGGGGCCAGGGCATGGCAAAATCGTGATCACTACCTGGCTTGCCACTCATCCGTCGAAGCTTAAATCGAGCATTGCGCTGACGCTGGCCTCTTCATTGCTTCAGGGCGGCGTGGCGATTGCGCTGGTTGTGGTGGTGCTTTCGCTGTTACAGCTTCCGGCCCGTCAGTTACATCTGAGCAGTTTCTGGCTTGAGAAAGGAAGTTATGCACTGGTAGGTGTGTTGGGGCTGATTCTTTGCTGGCGCGCGCTGAAAAAATTGCGCGTGTTACTGCAAAAGCCGAAATTCAAAGCCTTTACTCCCCATCATATCCATAACGAACACTGTGGCTGTGGGCATCAACACCTGCCGACACAGGCGCAGTTGCAGAGTGGGGATGACTGGCGAGCGCGTCTGATGATCGTCCTCTCTATGGGCATGCGTCCGTGCTCGGGGGCGATCATGGTGCTGCTGTTCAGTAAAGTGATTGGCGTGTTTGGCTGGGGCATGCTCTCTGCACTGGCCATGGCGGCGGGAACATCTTTGACCATTTCGTCGCTGGCTCTGCTGGTTCACAGTTTCCGTCAACTGGCGGTAAAACTCAGTGGTGATAGCGCGCCGGTGCTGTGGCGGCAAGTCGGCTGGACAACGCTCGCGCTGGCAGGCGGGGTGATTTTGCTGGTGGCTGCGGTAACGATGTGGATGAGCGCGGTGCCGGTGGGAAGGGGATTGCGGCCTTTTTAGTTGTTATTCCCCCTCCCACAGGGAGAGGGAATTTTCGGTATTAACGCTTCAGCGCGTCACTCAGTTCATCACGCATGTTGGCCAGCATGGCTTTAACAACGCGTGGGTTACCCGCAACGATGTTGCCGGTAGACATATAGTTGTGGCCGCCGGTGAAATCACACACCAGTGCGCCTGCTTCACGCGCGATCAGCTCGCCCGCAGCAAAGTCCCACGGCTTCAGTGCCAGTTCGAAGTAACCGTCAACACGGCCGGTAGCAACATAAGCCAGATCCAGCGCAGCAGAACCGGTGCGACGGAAGTCCGCGCATTCGGTGAACAGTTTGCCCAGGATATTCATATAGGTGGTTGCGTGCTGTTTGGCTTTGAACGGGAAGCCGGTCGCCAGAATGGTACCGTCCAGATCGCGTGCATTGCTGCAGCGCAGACGGTAGCCGTTCAGCTGTGCGCCCTGACCGCGCGTTGCGGTGAACAGTTCGTTACGCATTGGATCGTATACAACAGCGACTTCAGTACGGCCTTTAATGCGTACTGCGATAGACACAGAGAAGTGTGGCAGGCGTTTGACGAAGTTGGTGGTGCCATCCAGTGGATCGATAACCCATTGAACATCCTGATCGGTACCTTCATGTTCACCGCTTTCTTCGGTGATGATGGTGTGCTGTGGGTAAGATTTGCGGATCGTTTCGATAATAATCGCTTCTGCGGCTTTATCGACGTTAGTCACGAAATCATTGCTGCCTTTCTGGCTGGTTTCTACGGAGTCTGGCGTTTCGTAGTGTTTGGCAATTACATTACCCGCCTTGCGCGCTGCGCGCACGGCGATGGTCAGCATCGGATGCATCGGTCTCTCTCACTGGATGTTAAAGAACAGGAAAATCGGCGCAGAGTATAGCAGCGAGATCGGAATCTGTCTCCCGTTTATGATAATATGCCGGAATATTCTTCAGACGCTGAATTCAGACATTAAACACTATGCTGCAAAACATTCGAATTGTGCTGGTTGAAACATCGCATACCGGCAATATGGGCTCTGTTGCTCGCGCTATGAAAACTATGGGCTTAACGAACCTGTGGCTGGTTAACCCGCTGGTGAAACCTGACTCACAGGCCATTGCCCTGGCTGCCGGAGCCAGTGATGTCATCGGCAATGCCCAGATTGTTGACACTCTCGATGAAGCCCTGGCGGGATGTAGCCTGGTGGTGGGCACCAGCGCACGCTCCCGTACACTGCCTTGGCCAATGCTTGATCCGCGCGAATGCGGCCTGAAAAGTGTGGCAGAAGCTGAGCAGGCGCCCGTTGCGCTGGTCTTTGGCCGCGAGCGCGTTGGCCTGACCAACGACGAACTGCAAAAATGCCATTACCATGTCGCGATTGCCGCGAACCCGGAGTACAGCTCCCTGAACCTGGCGATGGCGGTACAGGTTATCGCCTACGAAGTACGTATGGCCTGGCTGGCAACGCAGGAAAATGAGCGTACTGAGACTCAGGAAGAGGCCGCCTATCCGCTGGTGGATGATCTGGAACGCTTTTATGGTCACCTTGAGCAGACGCTGCTCTCAACCGGCTTTATCCGCGAGGGCCATCCAGGCCAGGTGATGAACAAGCTGCGTCGTCTGTTCACCCGCGCGCGTCCGGAAAGCCAGGAGTTGAACATCCTGCGCGGGATTCTGGCGTCGATTGAGCAAAAGAATAAAGAGTAGTGTCGGTTTGTTTTCTCCCTCTCCCCGTGGGAGAGGGCCGGGGTGAGGGCATCAGGCCGCACCCAGGTAAAACGGCACGGAAGGTTAAATACCTGACTAAAACAGTCAAGTAAATAGTTGACCATTTTAGTCAGGAATGTCAGACTTGGCCCTGCTATGCAATACCCCATTTTACTATAAAAAACCCCGGGCAGGGGCGAGTTTGAGGTTAAGTAAGACATGAGACTGACATCTAAAGGGCGTTATGCCGTGACCGCGATGCTGGACGTTGCGCTCAACTCCGAAGCGGGCCCGGTTCCGTTGGCTGATATTTCTGAACGACAAGGGATCTCCCTCTCTTATCTGGAACAGCTGTTCTCCAGACTGCGTAAAAATGGACTGGTTTCCAGCGTTCGTGGCCCAGGCGGCGGTTATCTGCTGGGTAAAGACGCGGGCAGTATTGCAGTTGGTGAAGTGATTAGCGCAGTTGACGAATCCGTTGACGCGACCCGTTGCCAGGGTAAAGGCGGCTGCCAGGGCGGCGATAAGTGCCTGACCCACGCGCTGTGGCGCGATCTGAGCGACCGTCTGACCGGCTTCCTGAACAACATCACCCTCGGTGAGCTGGTGAATAACCAGGAAGTTCTGGATGTCTCTGGTCGTCAGCACAGCCATGATTCACAACGCAGCACCCGCGCGCAGGACGCTATCGACGTTAAGTTACGCGCGTAATAAAAAGATAAGTATTTCAGAATCAGGCCGGGGCGAGGACTCGCCCCGTGTACTCGGTCGTACATCCAGCCGGTTGCCTGATTCCTTGCATTGAAGCGATGTACGGAGTTTAAAGAGCAATGAAATTACCGATTTATCTCGATTACTCCGCAACCACGCCGGTGGACCCGCGTGTTGCCGAGAAAATGATGCAGTGTCTGACCCTGGACGGAAACTTTGGTAACCCAGCTTCCCGTTCACACCGTTTTGGCTGGCATGCTGAAGAGGCGGTGGATATCGCCCGTAATCAGATTGCTGACCTGGTGGGTGCCGACCCGCGTGAGATTGTTTTCACCTCCGGTGCGACCGAATCCGACAACCTGGCGATCAAAGGTGCAGCCAACTTTTATCAGAAAAAAGGCAAGCACATCATCACCAGCAAAACCGAACACAAAGCCGTGCTGGATACCTGCCGCCAGCTGGAGCGTGAAGGGTACGAAGTCACTTACCTGGCGCCACAGAGCAACGGTATCATCGACCTGAAAGAGCTCGAAGCGGCCATGCGTGATGACACCATTCTGGTTTCCATCATGCACGTAAACAACGAAATCGGCGTAGTGCAAGATATCGCGACCATCGGCGAAATGTGCCGTGCGCGCGGCATCATCTACCACGTTGATGCGACCCAGAGCGTGGGTAAACTGCCTATCGATCTGAGCCAGCTGAAAGTTGACCTGATGTCCTTCTCCGGCCACAAAATCTATGGTCCGAAAGGCATTGGCGCACTGTACGTTCGCCGTAAACCACGTATCCGCATCGAAGCGCAGATGCACGGTGGTGGTCATGAGCGCGGTATGCGTTCTGGTACACTGCCTGTTCACCAGATCGTGGGCATGGGCGAAGCGTACCGTATTGCAAAAGAAGAGATGGAAACCGAGATGGCACGCCTGCGCACGCTGCGTAACCGTCTGTGGGACGGCGTGAAAGATATGGAAGAAGTGTATCTGAACGGCGATCTCGAGCAGGGCGCACCTAACATCCTCAACGTCAGCTTCAACTATGTTGAAGGTGAATCGCTGATCATGGCGCTGAAAGACCTGGCGGTTTCTTCCGGTTCTGCCTGTACCTCTGCAAGCCTGGAGCCATCCTACGTGCTGCGCGCGCTGGGTATGACTGACGAGCTGGCACACAGCTCTATCCGTTTCTCTTTAGGTCGTTTCACTACCGAAGAAGAGATTGACTACACCATCAAGCTGGTTCGCAACTCCATCGGCCGTCTGCGTGACCTTTCTCCACTGTGGGAAATGTTCAAGCAGGGCGTGGATCTGAACAGCATTGAATGGTCACATCACTAATCGGTACATAAGGAGAATTCAATCATGGCATACAGCGAAAAAGTTATTGATCATTACGAGAACCCGCGCAACGTTGGCTCTTTTGACAACAGCGACGAAAGCGTTGGTAGCGGTATGGTTGGCGCGCCAGCATGTGGCGACGTGATGAAGTTGCAGATTAAAGTCAACAATGAAGGTATCATTGAAGACGCGCGCTTCAAGACCTACGGCTGCGGTTCTGCTATTGCCTCCAGCTCCCTGGTCACCGAATGGGTGAAGGGTAAGTCTCTGGATGAAGCACAGGCAATTAAGAACACGGATATTGCTGAAGAACTCGAACTGCCACCAGTGAAAATTCACTGTTCTATCCTGGCAGAAGACGCGATCAAAGCCGCCATTGCGGATTACAAAAGCAAACGTGAAGCAAAATAATTGAGGTTTGAGTATGTCGATTACCCTTAGCGACAGCGCTGCCGCGCGAGTAAGCTCTTTTCTGGCGAACCGTGGTAAAGGCTTTGGCCTGCGACTGGGCGTACGTACCTCCGGCTGTTCTGGTATGGCTTACGTACTGGAGTTTGTTGATGAACCGGCGTCCGATGACACCGTGTTTGAAGACAAGGGCGTGAAGGTGGTGGTCGATGGCAAAAGCCTGCAATTCCTCAACGGCACTCAACTGGACTTTGTAAAAGAAGGCCTGAACGAAGGGTTCAAATTCACGAACCCGAACGTCAAAGACGAGTGTGGTTGCGGCGAAAGCTTCCACGTTTAACCGCGCGTCATCCGAAACCCCACCGTGGCGTTACTCGCTACGCGTGGGGTTTGTTCTAACAGGCTACCCCTGAGATTGTTATGGATTACTTCACTCTCTTCGGACTACCCGCTCAATATCCGATTGATCTCCAGGCGTTGACGATCCGTTTTCAGGATTTGCAGCGTCAGTACCATCCGGACAAATTTGCCAGTGGTACTCAGTCAGAGCAATTGGCTGCGGTATCGCAATCCGCGACCATCAACCAGGCCTGGCAGACGCTGCGCCATCCGCTAACGCGTGCAGAGTATCTGCTCTCGCTCCACGGTTTCGATCTGGCGAGCGAACAGCATACCGTACGCGACACCGCGTTTCTGATGGAACAGCTGGAGCTGCGTGAAGAGCTGGATGAGATTGAACAGGCGAAAGACGAAGCACGTCTGGAAAGCTTCATCAGACGCGTGAAAGGCATGTTCGATACCCGCCATCAGCAGATGGTGGAGCAACTGAACAACGAGACCTGGGACGTGGCGGCAGATACTGTGCGCAAACTCCGTTTTCTCGATAAACTGCGAAGCAGTGCTGAACAACTCGAAGAAAAGCTGCTCGATTTTTAATTTCGGAAGCAATTATGGCCTTATTACAAATTAGTGAGCCTGGCTTAAGTGCCGCACCGCACCAGCGTCGTCTGGCGGTGGGTATTGATCTGGGCACCACCAATTCTCTCGTGGCGACCGTGCGTAGCGGCCAGGCGGAAACGCTGGCTGACGAGCAGGGCCGCCATCTGCTGCCTTCCGTGGTCCACTACCAGCAACAGGGTCACGTGGTTGGCTATGACGCCCGCGCCAATGCTGCGCGCGATCCGGCCAATACCATCAGCTCCGTCAAGCGCATGATGGGCCGCTCGCTGGCCGATATTCAGACCCGTTACCCTCATTTGCCGTATCAACTGCAGGCCAGTGAAAACGGCCTGCCGATGATCGCGACTGCGGCCGGTCTGCTGAACCCGATCCGTGTTTCTGCTGATATCCTCAAAGCACTGGCGGCGCGCGCTACGGCGACGCTCGGTGGCGATTTAGACGGCGTGGTGATCACCGTTCCGGCCTATTTTGACGATGCACAGCGTCAGGGCACCAAAGACGCAGCGCGTCTGGCGGGCCTGCACGTGCTGCGTCTGCTGAACGAACCGACGGCAGCGGCAATTGCTTACGGCCTCGACTCCGGTCAGGAAGGGGTGATTGCGGTTTATGATCTCGGTGGCGGTACTTTTGATATCTCGATCCTGCGCTTAAGCCGTGGCGTGTTCGAAGTGCTGGCAACCGGCGGGGATTCCGCACTGGGCGGCGATGACTTCGACCATCTGCTGGCCGATTTCATTCGCGAGCAGGCAGGCATCAGCGAGCGCAGCGATGCGCGCGTACAGCGTGAACTGCTGGATGCGGCCATCGAAGCAAAAATTGCGCTGAGTGATGCACAGTCTGTCACCGTGAATGTCGCGGGCTGGCAGGGTGACATCTCTCGCGAACAGTTCAACGACCTCATCGCTCCGCTGGTGAAACGTACCCTGCTGGCCTGTCGCCGTGCACTGAAAGATGCCGGTGTTGAGGCTGAAGAGGTGCTGGAAGTGGTCATGGTGGGTGGTTCAACCCGTGTGCCGCTGGTGCGTGAGCGTGTAGGCGAGTTCTTTGGCCGCACGCCGCTGACCTCCATCGACCCGGACAAAGTGGTTGCCGTGGGCGCTGCTATCCAGGCTGATATTCTGGTTGGCAACAAGCCGGACAGCGAAATGCTGCTGCTGGATGTTATCCCTCTGTCGCTGGGTTTAGAAACCATGGGCGGCCTGGTGGAGAAAGTGATCCCGCGTAACACCACCATTCCGGTAGCGCGCGCACAGGAATTCACCACCTTTAAAGACGGTCAAACCGCGATGTCCATCCACGTTATGCAAGGCGAACGCGAACTGGTACAGGACTGCCGTTCTCTGGCGCGCTTTGCGCTGCGCGGTATTCCGGCGTTGCCAGCGGGTGGGGCGCATATTCGCGTCACCTTCCAGGTAGATGCGGACGGTTTGCTGAGCGTCACGGCGATGGAAAAATCCACCGGCGTGGAATCATCTATTCAGGTGAAACCATCCTATGGTCTGACCGATGGCGAAATCGCCTCCATGATTCAGGATTCAATGAGTTACGCCGAGCAGGATGTGAAGGCGCGTATGCTGGCTGAACAAAAAGTTGAAGCTGCACGCGTGCTGGAAAGCCTGAACGGCGCGCTCGCTGCCGATGCCGCGCTGTTAAGCGCCGCTGAGCGCCAGGTCATTGACGACGTTGCCGCACACTTAAGTGCCGTAGCGCAAGGCGATGACGCTGATGCAATAGAAGAAGCCATTAAAAACGTTGATAAACAAACACAGGACTTTGCTGCTCGCCGCATGGACAAATCTGTCCGCGTCGCGCTGAAAGGCCAGTCCGTGGACGAGGTTTAATATGCCAAAGATTGTTATTTTGCCTCATGCGGACCTCTGTCCGGATGGTGCTGTTCTGGAAGCGAAGACCGGTGAAACCATTCTCGATGTTGCCCTGCGTAACGGTATCGAAGTGGAACACGCCTGTGAAAAATCCTGTGCCTGTACAACATGCCACTGCGTCGTGCGTGAAGGTTTCGACTCTCTGGCTGAGAGCACCGAAGATGAAGACGACATGCTGGATAAAGCATGGGGTCTGGAGCCAGACAGCCGCTTGAGCTGCCAGGCGCTGGTGACCGATGAAGATCTGGTCGTGGAATTCCCACGCTACACCATCAACCACGCACGCGAGCATTAATATGGGACTGAAGTGGACAGACAGCCGTGAAATCGGCGAAGCGCTCTACGACGCGAACCCGGATCTCGATCCGAAGACCGTACGATTCACCGACATGCACCAGTGGATCTGCGATTTAGAGGATTTTGACGATGATCCAAACGCATCCAATGAAAAAATTCTGGAGGCGATTCTGTTAGTCTGGTTAGATGAAGCAGAATAAATCACCTTACGGGCTGCCTTCAGGCGGCCCGTTTGCTAATAAGGATAAATAAAATGACCGAAGCGATGAAGATTACGCTCTCCACACAGCCTGCAGACGCACGCTGGGGAGAAAAAGCCACGTACAGCATCAACAACGACGGCATTACCCTGCACCTGACGGGCAAAGATGATTTGGGCCTGATCCAGCGCGCGGCGCGCAAAGTGGATGGTCTGGGCATTAAGCATGTCACCCTCGACGGCGAAGGCTGGGACACCGACCGTAGCTGGGCGTTCTGGGCGGGCTATAAAGGTCCGAAAGGCACCCGCAAAATTGAGTGGGCGAACCTTGATGCCGTGGGGCAGAAAGAGCTGGAAAGCCGTCTGACCATTATCGACTGGGTGCGCGATACCATCAATGCCCCGGCAGAAGAGCTGGGCCCGGAACAGCTGGCACAACGTGCTGTTGACCTGCTGTGCGGTGTGGCGGGCGACAAAATGTCTTACCGCATCACTAAAGGTGAAGACCTGCGCGAGCAAAACTACATGGGCATCCATACTGTAGGCCGTGGTTCTGAGCGTCCTCCTGTGCTGCTGGCTCTGGATTACAACCCAACTGGCGATAAAGAAGCACCCGTCTTTGCTTGCCTGGTCGGGAAAGGCATCACTTTCGATAGCGGTGGCTACAGCTTGAAACAGAGCGCGTTCATGGATTCCATGAAGTCCGACATGGGCGGCGCGGCCACCATTACCGGCGCGCTGGCGTTTGCTATCACCCGTGGTCTGAACAAGCGTGTGAAGCTCTACCTATGCTGTGCTGACAACATGGTGAGCGGCAATGCCTTCAAACTGGGCGACATTATTCGCTACCGCAACGGCAAAAACGTCGAAGTGATGAACACCGACGCCGAAGGCCGTCTGGTGCTGGCCGATGGCCTGATCGACGCCTCTGCCCAAAAACCAGAACTGATCATCGACATGGCAACCCTGACCGGTGCGGCAAAAACCGCCTTGGGCAACGACTACCATGCACTGTTCAGCTTCGACGACAAACTGGCCGCGCGCCTGCTGGCAAGTGCTGCCGCTGAGAACGAGCCGTTCTGGCGTCTGCCGCTGGCCGAGTTCCACCGCAGCCAGCTGCCGTCCAACTTTGCCGAGCTGAATAACACCGCAAGCGCGGCGTACCCGGCAGGTGCGAGCACCGCAGCCGGTTTCCTGTCTCACTTTGTTGAGAACTACCAGGAAGGCTGGCTGCACATCGACTGCTCAGCAACGTACCGTAAAGCGGCGGTTGAGCAGTGGTCTGCGGGCGCAACGGGTCTGGGTGTGCGTACCGTGGCGAACCTGCTGACGGCTGAGTAATTGTTATGTCCGAAACCAAAAACGAATTAGAAACCCTGCTGGAGCAGGCGGCGACCGAGCCTGCCCATCGTCCGGCGTTTTTCCGCACACTGCTGGAATCCACCGTGTGGGTGCCGGGCACCGCAGCGGAAGGGGAGCAGGTTGTTGAAGACAGCGCGCTGGATCTGCTGCACTGGGAGAAAGATGACGGCACTTCGGTGATCCCGTTCTTCACCTCTCTGGAAGCGTTGCAGGAAGCGGTTGAAGACGAACAGGCGTTCGTGGTGATGCCAGTACGTACCCTGTTTGAAATGACGCTGGGCCAGACGTTGTTCCTTAACGCTAAACTGCCGACCGGAAAAGAGTTCACTCCGCGTGAAATCAGCCATCTGATTGGCGAAGAGGGTAACCCGCTCAGCACGCAAGAGGTGCTGGAAGGGGGCGAAACGCTGCTGTTGTCTGAGGTGGCGGAACCGCCTGCGCAGATGATCGATTCTCTGACAACGTTGTTCAAAACTCTGAAACCGGTAAGACGCGCTTTCCTCTGTTCCATTAAAGAGAGCGCGGACGAACAGCCCGTACTGTTGATTGGTATTGAAGCTGACGGCGATATCGACGAGATCATTCAGGCAGCGGGAAGTGTGGCCACCGATACGCTGCCGGGCGATGAGCCGATTGATATTTGCCAGGTGAAGAACGGTGAGAAGGGCATCAGCCACTTTATTACTGAGCACATCACCCCGTTCTATGAGCGTCGCTGGGGGGGGTTCCTGCGCGATCTGAAAACCAACCGCATCATCTGATTACAACGGGGTGCATGTCACCCCGTTGCTTCCAGCAGCAGTAAATCCATCAGCAATACCAGATTCGACTCAAACGACGTCACCCCCGCGGCTTCGGCGGCGAAGTGTACCGCCTCGTCATAAAGGGCAAAGTGTACGTCCGCCATCCCCGCCAGCGTATTGGCTGAGGCGCGAGTGAACGCAACGATCGTCATACCGACGTTTTTAGCAATCCGCGCTTTATCCAGCACCTGTTCCGTTTCGCCACTGCGCGAGACGGCAATGAATACCTGGTAGCGTGCGGCATTACTGAGGAAAATATTCCGGCTGTCGCCTGGCCCGGAGATAAACGCCGTTTTGCCCAATACCTGCAGCTTCTTGGTCAGGTACTCCGCAAACAGGTAAGAAAACCCGGCACCGTAGAGAAAGAAACTCTCTTTCTGACGCAGCAGGTTGGCAAACTGCTGGCGTTTGTCGTGGGTGGCCCACTGGAAGGTGTGCTGATAGTTGGCGATAAACTGATTAAACAGCGCCGGAAGTTCAGGAAGCGATTGCCCCTGAACAGCAATATGCGGCGTGTCGGAGAGAAGCTGCTTGCAGTGCCAGATAAACTCGCTAAAGCCGCTGAACCCCAGTTTCTGGCACAGCCGCATGATGGTGGCGGTAGAGACAAACGTCGCCTGCGCCAGCTCGCGCACCGTGATGTTACCCACCAGCAGCGGATGCTCCGTAAGGTGGGCAAGAACGCGATACTCCGCGCGGGTCAGTGACGCCCCGCGCGTTAACAGCGTGGCCAGGCGGTTATCCATTATTTCGCGGGTTCGACAGGCAGATCGTCTCGCGCACCCCATTCGCTCCAGGCGCCATCGTAGAGCGTTACGTCGTGTATGCCGAGCGTGGCGAGTGCCAGAATGACCACGCAGGCTGTTACGCCGGAACCGCAACTGGCGATAATCGGACGGTGTAAATCCACGCCCTGACGATCAAAAATAGCGCGTAGCTCATCGGTTGTTTTCAGTTCGCCCTCAAATACCAGATCGCCCCATGGCACGTTCAGCGCACCCGGAATATGTCCGCGCTTCAGCCCTGGACGCGGTTCATCCGCTTGCGCATTGAAGCGCGGGGCAGGACGGGCGTCGACGATTTGGGCCGTTTTTTCATGGCTGACGACCAGTACGTCGGTCAGGCGTTTCACCACATTCGTGTCAAACGTCGCATCAAAATCAGCCTCTGGCAGTGTCACGTCTCCCTGCTGCAGCGGCAGTTCGTCGCGCTTCCAGCCAGCCAGACCTCCCGCCAGAATCGAGACTTTCTCGACGCCGAAGTTTTTCAGCATCCACCAGGCGCGAGGGGCAGAGAAGAGGTTACCTTCATCATAAACAACAAGGTGTTTGTCTTTGCTGACGCCCAGTTCGCGCATCGCCACGGAAAACGCTTCCGGGCGCGGCAGCATGTGCGGCAGGGGAGAGGTGTGATCGGAGAGGGCTTCGATGTCAAAAAATACCGCGCCAGGCAGATGTCCGGCACGGTATTCACCGGGCACGTCACGATGCTCTTGCCCCGGTGGGGCCATACGCGCGTCAATTATCTGGACTTCCGGATCGTCGCCGTGCTCAATCAGCCAGTCGGCGGCGACAAAATATGAGGTGGACATGGGTTGCCTCCATTCTTTTCCGTAAAAAAGGATTGTCGGTGTTTTTTCTGACACCGACAAGCAAACCACGTTCAACTCGCGAGCAAGCCCCTATTTTTTCACCGTTTCGCCGTCCTGCCAGGCTTTTTGCAGCGCAGGCCAGTAGTCGCGGTTGGCCTCGATCATCTCATCCAGAATCACCTTCGCATGTTCCATGGTCGGTACGGTGCGGTTGAGGGTAAATGCCTGGAGGGCTTTCTCATAGCTGCCCTCAATGGTCGCTTCCACCAGCAGCTGTTCAGACGCAAGCTGCTGTTGCAACAGGGTCTGATGGAACAGGGGCACCTGACCGACGCGAATCGGTTCTGGGCCTTCGGAGGTGATATAAGCGGGTACCTCCACCACGGCATCGTAAGGCAGGTTGGTAATCGCCCCGCGGTTTTCCACCATCACCAGATGGCGGCTACGCAGGTTAAAGGCCAACGAGCAGGCGACATCAACGATAAACTCGCCATGGACGCCCACGTGGAAGGCATCTGGCAGGATCCCGGTGCGCTTATATTCTTCGGCTGCAGCGAACAGCTTTTTCTCGCGCCCGTTCATCACTTCGTTGGCTCGGGTATAGTCCGGGTTCTGATGTTCCACTATCTGGTTCGGCATCAGGTAGTACTGCAGGTAAGGGTTCGGCAGATACTCCGGGAAGTTATCCATGATCGGCTTGATGTTGCGCCAGGTTTTGACCCATGACGGATCGGAATGCTGCGGGTCGGTTTTGGCGGCGTCTTCCGTCAGCAGACCAAACTTCGCGATATGTTTACGCAGTTCGGGCAGCTTGTCCTCGCCGTCTACCCGCACGCGGGTAAACCAGCCGAAGTGGTTCAGACCGAAGTAGTCCACCTCTAGCTTGTGGCGATCGACGCCCAGAATCGCCCCCATGTTACGCATGGCAGCCACTGGCATATCGCAAATGTTCAGCACCCGCGCGTTCGGGCGCAGGCGCCGAACGCCTTCCGCGACAATCGCCGCCGGGTTGGAGTAGTTCACGATCCAGGCTTTCTCATGCGCGTAGCGATCCACCAGATCGATAAGCTCCACCATCGGCAGGATTGTGCGCAGACCGTATGCCAGGCCGCCGGGGCCGCATGTTTCCTGGCCGACCACGCCGTGACGCAGTGGGATCTTCTCGTCCTTTTCGCGCATTTTGTACTGGCCGACTCGCATCTGGGCGAACACAAAATGCGCGCCGCTAAAGGCCACTTCCGGATCGCGGGTAACGGTGAATTTGATGCTCTGACTGTGGTCGCGAATGACCTTCTCGACGACTGGCGCAATGGTGTTCTGACGCGCCTCGTCGATGTCATAAAGGCGGATTTCGGCCAGGGGGAAATCCTGCAGGCGCACCATCAGGCTTTTCACAATACCCGGCGTGTAGGTGCTACCGCCGCCGGCAATCGACAGAATAAATGGGGGTGTAAACATCTTTAGCTCCTTTCAGAGAAACGTCTCAACGGCTTCTCGCATTTTTTTGACGTGCAGCCCGTAGACCACCTGAACGTTGTTACCTTGTTTGATAATCCCTTTCGCGCCGGTCGCCTTCAGGCGTGGCTCGTCAATGATGTCGACGTTCTTCACCATGACGCGCAGGCGGGTGTAGCAGTTATCCACCACTTCAATATTTTCCCGACCGCCGAGACCCACCACGATGGATTCACCCAACCCGTCGTTGTTGCCCTTTGCCTGGTATTCCTGCTTGCTGTAGAGGCGTGTCTCCTGGTCTTCATCCTCACGGCCTGGCGTCTTCATGTTGAAGCGCAGGATCAGGAAACGGAACACCACAAAGTAGAGGGCAAACATGACAAGCCCGACGACGATGTACAGCGGCCAGTTGGACTTCACCGTGCCGAGCGGCAGGTTGTAGAGGATAAAATCGATAATCCCGTTGGCGCCGATGGCGTGAACGCCCAGCAACGAGAACAGCATCATGCCGATGCCGGTCAGCACCGCATGCACCACGAACAGCAGCGGCGCGACAAACAGGAAGGAGAATTCAATCGGCTCGGTGACACCCACCAGTAGAGAGGTCAGCGCTGCCGGGATCAGTATCGCTTTTGCTGCCGCCTTACGCTCTGGCTTGGCGGTCATATACATCGCCAGCGCCGCCGCCGGCAAGCCAAACATCTTGCTGATGCCGCGCGCGTCCCACACCACTGTGCTGCTAAGTTGTTTCACCTCAGGGCAGGCCATTTCGGCAAAATAGATATTGCGCGCACCCTGATAAACCGTGCCGCAAACCTCCTGCGTGCCGCCCAGTTCGGTATACAGGAACGGGGTATAGACCAGATGATGCAGGCCTGTGGGCACCAGAATACGTTCAAGGAAACCGTAGATAGCCACTCCAAATGGTCCGGAGCCTTTAATTGCCAGCGCCAGAGCGCTTATACCGTGTTGGGCAAAAGGCCACAGTTCACTCATCACCACGCCGAGCAGCATGGAGACCGGAAGCATCACGATAGCGACAAAACAGTGGCCGGAGTAAATCGCCATCGCGCCGTTAAACTGTACACCGGAGTATTTGTTGTACAGATATCCGGAGAGCGCGCCGGTCAGGATCCCGGCAAACACACCCATTTCCAGCACCTGTACGCCCAGTACCATCACCTGTCCGGCCGCTTTCATCTGCGCTGCGGGGGCCAGTTCACCCTGCCACTGCAGCGTGACGTTCATCGCATTGATGAACACCACAAACGTGACGAGCCCTATCAGGGCCGCGTAGCCTTTATCGCGATTTGCCAGACCAATCGGGATACCAACGGCAAACACCAGCGCCAGGTTGACCAGCACCGAGACGGCGGATTTCGCGATAAGCTGCCCGAGATGTTGAATCAGCGGATGACCGAGAAACGGCACATACTCCGCGAGATTACCGTTACCCAGTACGTTCCCGAAGGCGATAAACAGACCGACGATCGGTAAGATAAGGACCGGTCCATAAAGTGATTTTCCGAAATGTTGTAGGGCGTTCACGGCTCGTTTCATGGCTTTCTCTCTTATTGAACCGCGCACTCGGGGTGCGTCTTGCGCTTAAAACTAGCAGGCTTTCGGCAAGCTAATCCATCTATCTTCTTGTTTTAAAAACAAATGACGTTAAAGGTAACATGTGACGTTTGACGCTGTGATCGGTATAACACCACCAGGTTGCCGGTGCGAGCCGCCTTCCAGATCCTAAAATTGGACTTTTTGAATTAATGAAACTTGCGGATAATACTTATCCGGACGACGACCAACAGGCCCTATGGGCCAGGGACAAAGGATGAAACCGTTTCGCTTAGCCGCGCTCTCTCTCGCGCTGCTCACCACGTTTACGCTTGTCGGCTGTGATAACAGCGACGATAAATCTCAGGCTGCGGCTTCCGCGGCATCCTCAGCCACAACACCAAAAGCGGCGGAAAAGCCCGATGCTGAAAAGCTGGCCAAACTTGCAGCACAGAGTCAGGGTAAAGCGCTAACCTTGCTGGATGCCTCTGAAGTGCAACTCGACGGCGCTTCAACACTGGTGTTGACCTTCTCTGTCCCACTGAATCCTGATCAGGATTTCGCGAAAACAGTACATGTAGTGGATAAGAAAAGTGGCAAGGTTGACGGGGCGTGGGAACTTGCGCCGAACCTGAAAGAGCTGCGTCTGCGCCATCTGGAGCCCAATCGCAATCTGGTCGTTACCGTTGAACGTGGCCTGCAGGCGCTGAACAAAGCAACGTTCGACATTGATTATGAAAAAGCCCTGACCACCCGGGATGTTGAACCGACGGTCGGTTTCGCCAGCCGTGGCTCGCTGCTACCTGGCAAGGTGGTGGAGGGTCTGCCAGTGATGGCGCTCAACGTCAACAATGTGGACGTGAATTTCTACCGTGTGAAGCCGGAATCGTTGGCCTCGTTTGTCAGTCAGTGGGAATACCGTAATTCGCTGACAAACTGGGAATCTGACAATCTGCTGAAAATGGCTGACCTGGTTTACACGGGACGTTTTGACCTGAACCCGGCGCGCAACACGCGTGAAAAATTGCTGCTGCCCCTGAAGGATATTAAGCCGCTTCAGCAGTCTGGGGTCTATATCGCGGTGATGAACCAGGCGGGGCACTATAACTACAGCAACGCTGCGACTCTCTTTACTTTAAGTGATATTGGGCTGTCCGCTCACCGTTACCATAACCGCCTGGATATCTTTACCCAGAGTCTGGAAAACGGTGCGGCGCAGTCCGGTGTGACCGTCACCCTGTTGAACGATAAAGGGCAAACTCTTGCCGAAGCGAACAGCGACGGCGATGGCCATGCAAAGCTTGAGACCGACAAAGAGGCCGCTCTGATTCTGGCCAGTAAAGACGGGCAAACGACGCTGCTTGACCTTAAGTTACCGGCCCTCGATCTGGCGGAGTTTGATATTGCAGGTGCGCCGGGTTACAGCAAGCAGTTCTTTATGTTTGGCCCGCGCGATCTCTACCGCCCTGGCGAAACGGTGATCCTTAACGGTTTGTTACGTGACAGTGACGGTAAACCACTTCCCGATCAGCCCGTGAAACTTGACGTACTGCGTCCTGACGGGCAGGTAGCACGCACAATCGTCGTCCAGCCAGAGAACGGCCTCTATCGCTTTAACTATCCGCTGGACAGCGGGGCGCAGACCGGCATGTGGCATGTCCGTGCCAACACGGGGGATAACCTGCAGCGTCTGTGGGATTTCCACGTTGAAGATTTTATGCCAGAGCGTATGGCGCTGAATCTGACCGGACAAAAAACGCCGGTTTCACCGCAGGATAACGTCGACTTCAACGTGGTGGGGTATTACCTGTATGGCGCGCCAGCCAACGGTAATTCTCTGCAGGGCCAGCTTTTCCTGCGTCCGCTGCGTGAGGCCGTCGCTACGCTGCCGGGCTTCCAGTTTGGTGATATCGCCGAGGAAAACCTGAGCCGCAGTCTGGATGAAGTTCAGTTGACTCTCGATGATAAGGGGCGTGGGCAGGTTTCTACCGAAAGCCAGTGGAAAGAGGTGCACTCCCCTCTGCAATTGATTCTGCAGGCCAGCCTGTTGGAATCCGGGGGACGTCCGGTGACGCGTCGTGCTGAGCAGGCCATCTGGCCGGCGGCTGAGCTGCCGGGTATCCGTCCTCAGTTCGCCAGCAAAGCCGTTTATGACTACCGTACCGATACGACAGTTAACCAGCCAATTGTCGATGAAAATAGCAATGCCAGCTTTGACATCGTGTATGCCGATGCCAGCGGGGCGAAAAAGGCCGTTTCCGGGTTACAGGTTCGCCTGATCCGCGAGCGCCGGGACTACTACTGGAACTGGTCAGAAAGCGAAGGCTGGCAGTCGCAGTTTGATCAAAAAGATCTGATCGAAGGCGAGCAAGAACTGAGTCTTAAGGCCGATGAGACCGGCAAAGTCACTTTCCCGGTAGAGTGGGGCTCATACCGTCTTGAAGTTAAAGCACCTGACGAGATGGTTAGCAGCGTGCGCTTCTGGGCAGGGTATAGCTGGCAGGATAACAGTGACGGTACAGGGGCTGCGCGTCCTGACCGTGTGACGTTGAAACTGGATAAACCGTCTTATCAGCCAGGGGATACGATTCAACTGCATATTGCTGCTCCGGCGGCAGGTAAAGGCTATGCGATGATCGAATCCAGCGAAGGTCCGCTGTGGTGGAAAGAGATCGACGTACCGGCAAACGGGCTTGATCTCTCTATTCCGGTGGATAAGGCCTGGAAACGCCACGATCTCTATCTCAGCACGCTGGTGGTACGCCCTGGGGACAAATCCAAATCCGCTACGCCAAAACGTGCGGTGGGTCTGCTGCACCTGCCGATGGGCGACGAAAATCGCCGCCTGAACATTGCGCTCGATAACCCACAGAAGATGCGTCCAAACCAGACGCTCTCTGTGAAGGTGAAAGCCAGCGTGAAAGAGGGTGCAGCGCCACAAAAAGTGAACGTGTTGCTTTCGGCGGTGGACAGCGGGGTGCTGAACATTACCGACTACGTCACGCCGGATCCGTGGCAAGCCTTCTTCGGTCAGAAGCGTTATGGCGCAGATATCTACGATATCTACGGCCAGGTCATTGAAGGCCAGGGCCGCATGGCAGCGCTGCGTTTTGGTGGCGACGGAGATGAACTCAAGCGTGGTGGCAAACCGCCGGTGAACCACGTCACCATTATTGCCCAGCAGGCTCAGCCGGTTACGCTTGATGCCAACGGGGAAGGTACCGTTACGCTGCCGATTGGCGATTTCAACGGTGAGTTGCGCCTGATGGCGCAGGCCTGGACGGAAGATGATTTCGGTAGCAGCGAAAGCAAGGTTATTGTCGCCGCGCCGGTCATTACCGAGCTGAATACTCCACGCTTCCTGGCAAGCGGAGATACCTCACGGCTGACGCTGGATCTCACCAACCTGACTGACAAGCCGCAGACGCTGAGCATCGCCCTGACCGCGACTGGCAAACTGTCGCTTGAAGGCGCACAGCCGCAGCCGGTGCAACTGCCGCCGGGTGCACGAACCACTCTGTTTATTCCGGTGCGCGCGCTGGACGGTTATGGCGACGGTGAAGTGACCGCGCAGGTTACCGGCCTACAGCTTCCGGGCGAGACTTTCGCACCGCAGCAGAAGAGCTGGAAAATCGGCGTGCGTCTGGCGTTCCCGGCCCAGACGGTGAATACAGGGGCTATGCTGAACCCTGGTGAGTCCTGGACGGCACCTGCGCAGCATATCAATGGTTTCTCTCCTGCGACCTTGCAGGGGCAACTGTTACTGAGCGGCAAACCGCCGCTCAATCTGGCGCGTTATATTCGCGAGCTGCAGGCTTATCCGTATGGCTGTCTGGAACAAACTGCCAGCGGTCTGTTCCCGTCGCTCTACACCAATGCGGCGCAACTCACCGCACTTGGCATCAAAGGTGATACGGACGACAAACGCCGCGCGGCCATTGATATCGGTATCTCCCGTCTGTTGCAGATGCAGCGTGAGGACGGTGGTTTCGCGCTGTGGGATAAAAACGGCCCGGAAGAGTACTGGCTGACCGCTTACGTTACTGACTTCCTGGTGCGTGCGGGCGAGCAGGGTTACAGCGTACCTGTGGATGCAGTGAATAACGCCAATAGCCGCCTGCTTCGTTATCTGCAGGATCCGGGCATGATGTCCATTCGCTATAGCGACGATACTCAGGCCAGCAAGTTCGCCGTACAGGCTTACGCTGCACTGGTGCTGGCGCGTCAGCAAAAAGCGCCACTGGGTGCGCTGCGTGAGATCTGGGAGCGCCACGGGCAAGCGGCCTCCGGACTACCGCTGATGCAACTGGGTATGGCACTTAAACTGATGGGTGATGCTCCGCGCAGCCAGCAGGCGCTGGATCTGGCACTCAAAACGCCGCGTAACGACAGCAAAACCTGGATGGCCGATTACGGTAGCGTCCTGCGTGATAACGCACTGATGCTCTCCCTCCTGGAGGAGTACAAGCTGCTGCCGGATGCGCAAAATACGCTGTTGAATGCCTTGTCTGAACAGGCCTTCAGCCAGCGCTGGTTGTCCACTCAGGAGAGTAATGCTCTTTTCCTGGCCGGACGTTCGCTGCAAACCTTGTCAGGGGCATGGCAGGCCAAAACCTCGTTGTCTGATACCGCATCAGGTGGGGATAAATCGCTGATCCAAAATGTGAATGGCGATCAGCTTAGCGCACTGCAGGTGACCAATACCGGTACGACACCGCTGTGGGTGCGCCTGGACAGTACGGGTTATCCGGAATACGCGCCTCAGCCAGCCTCTAACGTATTGCAGGTTGAACGGCATATTCTGGCAACCGACGGCAGCTCGAAGTCTCTTTCTGAGCTGAAGAGCGGTGAGCTGGTGCTGGTGTGGCTGGAAGTTAAAGCCAACCAGAACGTGCCTGATGCGTTGGTTGTCGATCTGCTCCCGGCTGGGCTGGAACTGGAAAACCAAAACCTGGCGAGCAGTAGCGCCAGTTTGCAGGACAGTGGTAGCGAAGTGCAGAACTTGCTCAGCCAGATGCAGCAGGCGGATATTCAGCATATGGAATTCCGTGACGATCGTTTCGTCGCGGCAGTCCCTGTCAATGAAGGGCAGCCGGTGACGCTGGTCTACCTGGCCCGTGCAGTCACGCCGGGAACCTACCAGGTACCGGTTCCGATGGTTGAATCCATGTATGTTCCGCAGTGGCGGGCAACGGGTGCCTCCAGTGGCCCGCTGATTGTTGTTCCGTAATATGCTGATGGCACGTTTGATACGCTCCCGCTGGCTTTGGCTGGCGGGAGCGCTTCTCGTTTTATGGGGGCTCGTTCTTGTCGCTGACCGGTTGTGTCCATTGCCTCTGAAAGAGGTCAACCCTGCTCGGGTCGTGGTGGACGAGAAGGGGACGCCGCTCTGGCGTTTTGCCGATAACGACGGGATCTGGCGCTACCCGGTTACGATTGAAGAGGTCTCTCCCCGCTATCTTGAGGCCCTGATCCAGTATGAAGATCGCTGGTTCTGGGATCATCCTGGCGTGAACCCTTTTTCTGTCCTTCGTGCGGCCTGGCAGGATCTCTCTTCCGGAAAGGTTGTCTCTGGCGGTAGCACGCTCACCATGCAGGTGGCGCGCCTGCTGGATCCACATCCGCGTACCTTTGGTGGCAAAATTCGTCAGCTCTGGCGGGCGATGCAACTGGAATGGCATCTTTCCAAACGCGAGATCCTCACGCTCTATCTCAACCGCGCCCCGTTTGGCGGCACGTTGCAGGGAGTGGGAGCCGCGAGCTGGACCTATCTGGGAAAACCGCCGTCGCAGCTCAGTTATTCTGACGCGGCGCTGTTGGCAGTGCTCCCTCAGGCTCCGAGTCGTTTACGCCCGGACCGCTGGCCTGAACGGGCCGAAGCGGCGCGCAATAAAGTGCTCGACCGGATGGCGACGCAAGGTGTCTGGTCTGCAAAACAGGTCAAGGAATCCCGTGAAGAAGCGGTATGGCTGGCACCACGGCAGATGCCGCAACTGGCGCCGCTCTTTGCACGCATGATGCTCAGTAAAAGCCGCGACACGAAAATTGTCACCACTCTCGATGGCGGGCTGCAACGGCAGCTCGAAGAGCTGGCGATGAACTGGAAATCCCGCCTGCCTGAACGCAGCTCACTGGCGATGATCGTCGTGGATCATACCAACATGAAAGTACGCGGCTGGGTTGGGTCGGTGGATATCAACGATGACAGTCGCTTCAGCCATGTGGATATGGTCAATGCGATCCGATCCCCGGGATCGGTGCTGAAACCCTTTATCTATGGCATGGCACTGGACGATGGCCTGATCCATCCCGCATCGCTGCTTCAGGACGTTCCAAGAAAAACCGGTGATTATCGCCCGGGGAATTTTGACAGTGGGTTCCACGGACCGGTCAGCATGAGTGAAGCGTTAGTGCGCTCCCTCAACTTGCCTGCGGTACAGGTGCTTGAAGCGTATGGACCAAAACGGTTTGCCGGGATGCTGAGCAATGCAGGGTTACCGCTTATACTTCCTTCGGGCGCTCAGCCAAACCTTTCTCTGATACTGGGAGGCGCAGGCGCGCGACTGGCGGATATTACGGCTGCCTACAGCGCCTTTGCCCGCCACGGTAAAGCGGGGAGATTGCGTTTACAACTAGGCGATCCGCTGGTTGAACGACCGTTATTGTCACAAGGCTCGGCGTGGATTATTCGTCGTATTCTGGCGAATGAGGCGCAGCCGCTACCGGATAATGCGTTACCACAAATCGCGCCGCTGGCGTGGAAAACAGGAACCAGCTACGGCTACCGTGATGCCTGGGCCATTGGTCTGAATGCCCGTTACGTGATAGGTATCTGGACTGGACGGCCGGACGGCACGCCCGTGGCGGGGCAGTTTGGTTTTGCCAGTGCCGTGCCGCTGTTAAATCAGGTGAATAACTTGCTTCAGTCCCGCTCAACGGTAGACGAAGCCCGTCTGCCGCGCGATCCGCGTCCGGCAAGCGTCGGGCGGGGTGTGATCTGCTGGCCTGGTGGTCAGTCGTTGCCGGAGGGCAGTGAAAACTGCCGACGTCGTCTTGCGACGTGGTTACTTGAGGGGAGTGAACCCCCCACGCTGCTTTTGCCGGAACAGGAAGGTATACGCGGCATTCGTTTCCCGGTATGGCTGGATAAAACCGGTAAACGCGTTGCGGCAGACTGCCCTGATGCTATTGAGAAAGTGCTGGATGTCTGGCCGTTGCCGCTTGAGCCGTGGCTGCCTGCAAGCGAGCGTCGTGCGGTCCGGGTTCCTCCCTCTTCAGCAACGTGTCCGCCGTTGTCGCAGGATGCACCTGCTCCGCTTATGTTGACCGGCGTGCATGAGGGGGCCGTTATCAAACGTCTGCCGGGGGAATCCCGCGTTTCGCTGCCGCTTCAGGTGACCGGCAATAGTGGCGAGCGCTGGTGGTTTTTGAACGGCGAACCGCTGAGTGTGAAAGGAAGAGTTTACACATTACAGCTTGATAAATCGGGTGATTATCAGTTACTCGTTATGGATGAGAGCGGGCAGGTCGCGACGGTGAATTTTACGCTGCAGTGATCCTAAAACAGCTTTCAGATGTGAGCTGTTGCTAAAACTCGTCTTATTTTAAAAAAATGTTACCTGAATCCATAGGCAATGGCGCTATTGCTCATTATAATCCGCGCCACACCATACTCAGGTATGCAAAACAACAGAACATTGACAGAGGTTATCATGGCTATTGAACGTACTTTTTCCATCATCAAACCAAACGCGGTGGCAAAAAACGTTATTGGCAGCATCTTCGCTCGCTTTGAATCAGCAGGGTTTAAGATTGTTGGCACTAAAATGCTGCACCTGACCGTTGAACAGGCTCGCGGATTCTACGCTGAGCACGAAGGTCGCCCATTCTTTGACGGCCTGGTTGAGTTCATGACCTCTGGTCCGATCGTTGTATCCGTAC
The DNA here is from genome assembly GCF_036663495.1 of Enterobacter sp. 342. Classification (NCBI taxonomy): domain Bacteria; kingdom Pseudomonadati; phylum Pseudomonadota; class Gammaproteobacteria; order Enterobacterales; family Enterobacteriaceae; genus Enterobacter; species Enterobacter sp. 342. The sequence goes on along the minus strand of NZ_JAWUEI010000018.1, from coordinate 19,450 downwards.
TGGAAGGCGAAAACGCAGTACAGCGTCACCGTGACCTGCTGGGTGCAACCAACCCGGATAACGCGCTGGCAGGTACCCTGCGCGCTGACTACGCTGACAGCTTCACCGAGAACGGTACTCACGGTTCTGACTCTGTTGAATCTGCTGCACGCGAAATCGCTTTCTTCTTCGCAGAAGGCGAAGTGTGTCCACGTACCCGTTAATTTAACGGTTTCGTTTACACATTATTTTCGTAAATGCCGCGTCCAGACGTGGCATCCCTGCGCCAGACTTTGTACAATGCAACGCCCCGGACGAGCTGACCGCTTTCCGGGGCGTTTCTATTCAACCCTCCATGGGCCATAACGTGTAACAACGAGGCCGGAAAATATTATGTCTGAATTAGTGAATACCTCCGAAGTCGCCACGCCTGCGGTTCCAAATAAAAATGGAAAAATCAACCTGCTGGATCTGAACCGTCAGCAGATGCGCGAGTTCTTTAAAGAGATGGGTGAGAAGCCGTTTCGTGCCGATCAGGTGATGAAATGGATGTACCATTACTGCAGCGACAATTTTGATGACATGACTGACATCAACAAGGTCCTGCGCAACAAGCTCAAAGAAGTGGCTGAAATCCGCGCACCGGAAGTGGTGGAAGAGCAGCGTTCTTCTGACGGCACCATCAAATGGGCGATTGCCGTAGGCGATCAACGCGTTGAAACCGTCTACATCCCGGAAGAAGACCGAGCCACGCTGTGTGTCTCCTCTCAGGTAGGCTGTGCGCTGGAGTGCAAATTCTGCTCTACCGCGCAGCAAGGTTTTAACCGTAACCTGCGTGTCTCTGAAATTATCGGCCAGGTCTGGCGTGCCGCAAAAATTGTGGGCGCGGCTAAAGTGACAGGCACGCGTCCAATTACCAACGTGGTAATGATGGGCATGGGTGAGCCACTGCTGAACCTGACTAACGTCGTTCCAGCGATGGAAATCATGCTGGATGACTTCGGTTTCGGTCTGTCTAAACGTCGTGTAACGTTGTCGACCTCAGGTGTTGTACCTGCGCTGGACAAGCTCGGCGATATGATTGACGTTGCGCTGGCAATCTCCCTGCACGCACCAAACGATGAAATCCGTGACGAAATTGTGCCGATCAACAAAAAGTACAACATCGAAACCTTCCTCGCCGCCGTGCGTCGTTACCTGGAGAAATCTAACGCGAACCAGGGTCGTGTCACTATCGAGTACGTGATGCTTGACCATGTTAACGACGGTACTGAACATGCGCATCAGCTGGCTGAACTGCTGAAAGATACGCCATGCAAAATCAACCTGATTCCATGGAACCCGTTCCCGGGCGCACCATATGGACGTAGCTCGAACAGCCGTATCGATCGCTTCTCCAAAGTGCTGATGGAGTATGGTTTCACCACCATCGTGCGTAAAACCCGTGGTGATGATATTGATGCCGCATGCGGACAGCTGGCAGGTGATGTCATCGACCGTACCAAACGCACCCTGCGTAAACGCATGCAGGGGGAGACAATTGCGGTTAAAGCTGTTTGATTATTATGCACTCACGGCGCATTATTTGCGCCGTGAAGCATAATCTTACTGAATAATCAGTCAGATTCGTGATGACTGAGTAATAATTACGGTGCGTTTCATCCGACTTTCGGGCAGTATGTAACGACGTAACAACAGTTTAGCCGTACGGGCAGGGCTGTACTGTCATCTCCGGGCAGACAGTCTTATACTGTCTGTTCACGGTTAACTGACCAGAAGTTTCGCGGTGCGGGTGGCATTGTGACTCACCGGCGCCTGAACCCTTATTTTTCACGTACCAGTAGTTGTAGCGAATGAATACTGAAGCCACTCACGACCAACATGAAGCACTCTCCACTGGCGTTCGTCTTCGCAACGCCCGTGAACAACTCGGACTCAGCCAGCAAGCCGTTGCAGAACGCTTGTGCCTGAAGGTTTCCACGGTTCGCGATATTGAAGAAGATAAGGCGCCTGCCGATCTGGCTTCAACGTTCTTGCGCGGTTATATCCGCTCTTACGCAAAACTGGTGCACATCCCCGAAAACGAATTACTGCCGATGATGGAGAAGCAGGCACCGGTACGTGCAGCAAAAGTTGCGCCGATGCAGACATTCTCCCTGGGGAAACGTCGTAAAAAACGTGATGGCTGGCTGATGAGCTTCACCTGGTTGGTGCTGTTTGTGGTTGTCGGCCTGACGGGCGCGTGGTGGTGGCAAAACCACAAAGCGCAGCAGGAAGAGATCACCACCATGGCCGATCAATCTTCCGCTGAACTTAACCAGGCCGGAAACGGTAACGCACAGAGCGTACCGCTCGCCACCGACGGCGCGGCAACGACCAGCGAACCGCAAACCGCGACGACCGAGACACCTGCAACCGATGCGACGCAGGCTCCAGCAGTAACAGCCAACACACCAGCACCTCAGACTCAGGCTCCGGCTCAGGATCAAAACGCCGTAGTTGCACCTTCTCAGGCTCCTGTGGATACCGCAACGAACGCACCGGCTGCGAACACCGCAGCACCACTGCCGACCGATCAGGCGGGCGTGGCAACGCCAGCGGCGGATCCTAACGCGCTGGTGATGAATTTCACAGCCGACTGCTGGTTAGAAGTCACTGATGCAACAGGTAAAAAACTGTTCAGCGGCCTGCAGCGTAAAGATGGCACGTTAAACCTAACCGGCCAGGCTCCCTATAAACTTAAAATCGGCGCTCCGGCAGCGGTACAGATCCAGTATCAAGGAAAACCTGTCGACCTGAGCCGCTTTATCAGAACTAACCAGGTTGCACGTCTTACCGTTAATGCCGAACAATCAGCAGCACAGTAACAGACGGGCAACGCGGGAGATTTTTCATGCATAACCAGGCTCCGATTCAACGTAGAAAATCGAAACGGATTTACGTTGGGAATGTGCCAATCGGCGATGGGGCACCTATCGCCGTTCAGTCTATGACCAACACGCGCACCACCGATGTGGAAGCGACGGTCAATCAAATCAAAGCATTAGAACGTGTGGGCGCGGACATTGTTCGCGTCTCCGTGCCGACAATGGACGCCGCTGAGGCGTTCAAACTGATCAAACAGCAGGTCAGCGTTCCGCTGGTGGCTGATATCCACTTCGACTACCGCATCGCCCTGAAAGTGGCTGAGTATGGCGTTGATTGTCTGCGTATTAACCCGGGCAATATCGGTAACGAAGAGCGTATCCGCATGGTGGTGGACTGCGCACGTGACAAAAATATTCCTATCCGTATCGGCGTCAATGCCGGGTCTCTGGAAAAAGATCTGCAGGAAAAATACGGTGAGCCTACGCCACAGGCGTTGCTCGAATCCGCGATGCGTCACGTTGATCACCTTGATCGTCTTAACTTCGATCAGTTCAAAGTGAGTGTAAAAGCGTCCGATGTGTTCCTTGCGGTGGAGTCTTATCGCCTGCTTGCAAAACAGATCGACCAGCCTCTGCACCTCGGGATCACCGAAGCAGGTGGTCTGCGCAGCGGCTCGGTAAAATCCGCGATCGGTCTGGGGCTGCTGCTCTCCGAAGGGATCGGTGATACCCTGCGCGTTTCGCTGGCGGCCGATCCGGTGGAAGAGATCAAAGTCGGATTCGATATCCTGAAATCGCTGCGTATTCGCGCACGTGGGATCAACTTCATTGCCTGCCCAACCTGTTCACGTCAGGAGTTTGATGTGATCGGTACGGTGAATGCTCTGGAACAGCGTCTGGAAGACATCATTACCCCGATGGACGTCTCTATCATCGGCTGTGTGGTGAATGGTCCGGGTGAAGCGCTGGTGTCAACCCTGGGCGTGACCGGCGGTAACAAGAAAAGTGGTCTCTATGAAGATGGCGTTCGTAAAGATCGTCTGGATAATAGTGACATGATCGACCAGCTTGAAGCCCGCATTCGCGCCAAAGCGGCCATGATGGACGAGACACAGCGTATCAGCGTTCAGCAGGTTGAAAAATAACGTGATGGGAAGCGTGCAGCTTCCCATGTATGATTGAACCCATTCTTTGGGTTTTTTTTGTATATAGAAAGAGAATAAACGTGGCAAAAAACATTCAAGCCATCCGCGGCATGAACGATTATCTGCCTGGCGAAACCGCCATCTGGCAGCGCATTGAAGGCACACTGAAGCAGGTGCTCGGCAGCTACGGTTACAGTGAAATCCGTTTGCCGATTGTAGAGCAGACCCCGTTATTCAAACGCGCGATCGGCGAAGTCACCGACGTGGTTGAAAAAGAGATGTACACCTTTGAGGACCGTAACGGCGACAGCCTGACCCTGCGTCCGGAAGGTACGGCGGGCTGCGTACGCGCCGGCATCGAACATGGTCTTCTGTACAATCAGGAGCAACGCCTGTGGTATATCGGCCCGATGTTCCGCCACGAACGTCCCCAGAAAGGTCGTTATCGCCAGTTCAACCAGCTGGGTGTGGAAGTCTTTGGCCTGCAGGGTCCGGATATCGACGCTGAGCTGATTATGCTGACCGCTCGCTGGTGGCGCGCGCTGGGGATTTCTGAGCACGTTTCACTGGAGCTGAACTCAATCGGCTCTCTGGAAGCGCGTGCAAATTACCGTGACGCGCTGGTTGCGTTCCTGGAACAGCATAAAGATAAGCTGGACGAAGACTGCAAACGTCGTATGTACAGCAACCCGCTGCGTGTTCTGGATTCCAAAAACGCGGATGTTCAGGCGCTGCTGAACGATGCGCCTGCGCTGGGTGACTACCTGGATGAAGAGTCTCGCGAACACTTCGCGGGTCTGTGCAAGCTGCTTGAAGCGGCAGGCATCGCTTATACCGTGAACCAGCGCCTGGTGCGCGGTCTGGATTACTACAACCGCACTGTATTCGAGTGGGTTACCTCAAGCCTCGGTTCGCAGGGCACCGTGTGTGCGGGCGGTCGTTATGACGGTCTGGTAGAGCAGTTGGGTGGCCGTGCAGCCCCTGCGGTTGGCTTCGCAATGGGTCTTGAACGACTTGTTTTGCTGGTTCAGGCAGTTAATCCGGAATTTAAAGCAGATTCCGTTGTCGATATATACCTGGTGGCCTCAGGTGCGGATACGCAGTCTGCGGCGATGCAGCTTGCTGAACGCGTGCGCGATGCACTGCCAGACGTTAAGCTGATGACCAACCACGGCGGCGGCAACTTCAAAAAACAGTTTGCTCGTGCCGATAAGTGGGGCGCAAGTATTGCACTGGTGCTGGGCGAGTCCGAAGTGGCTAACGGCGAAGTCGTAGTGAAAGACCTGCGCTCTGGTGAGCAGACAACGGTAACGCAGGACGGCGTTGCGGCGCACTTGCGCACTCTATTAGGCTAAGGAGAAGGACTGCGTGGAAATTTACGAGAACGAACACGATCAGGTCGACGCGATTAAACGCTTCTTTGCTGAAAACGGCAAAGCGCTGGTTGTTGGGGTTATTTTAGGTGTCGGTGCGCTGATAGGCTGGCGTTACTGGAACAATCATCAGGCGGATTCCGCGCGTGGCGCGTCCCTGTCCTATGAAAATACCGTGAGCGCAATTCGAGCCGATCAGCCACAAACGCTGACGGCAGCCGAAAAATTTGCGGCTGACAACAAAAACACTTACGGTGCACTGGCTGCACTGGAAGTGGCACAGCAGTACGTTGATAAGAACGAACTGGATAAAGCGGCTGCTCAGCTGTCTCAGGGCCTTGCTGCCGCCAGCGATGAAAACCTGAAAGCGGTTATCAACCTTCGTCTGGCACGTATCCAGGTTCAGCAGAAAAAAGCTGACGACGCGCTGAAAACGCTCGATACCATTAAAGGTGAGGGCTTTGTTGCCATCGTTGCCGACCTGCGCGGTGAAGCACTGCTGAGCAAAGGTGACAAAGCGGGCGCGCGTAAAGCGTGGCAAGCTGGCGTGGATAGTCAGGCATCACCTGCGCTGAGCGAAATGATGCAGATGAAAATAAATAATTTGTCCGTCTGAGAGGGACCCGATGCAATTGCGTAAATTACTTCTGCCAGGACTGCTTTCTGTTACGTTATTGAGTGGTTGTTCACTGTTCAGTGGCGAAGAAGACGTTGTGAAAATGTCCCCACTGCCGACGGTTGAAAACCAGTTTACCCCATCCACTGCGTGGAGCACCTCCGTGGGTGATGGGATTGGTGATTTCTATTCCAACCTTCATCCGGCCTTTGCCGACAGCGTAATCTATGCGGCAGACCGCAAAGGTACCGTGAAAGCGGTGAACGCTGATGATGGAAAAGAAGTGTGGTCGATTAACCTCGCGGAAAAAGACGGCTGGTTCTCTCATAAACCTGCGCTGCTGTCTGGCGGCTTGACGGTTGCCGGTGGTCATGTCTACGTGGGCAGCGAAAAAGCACAGGTTTATGCCCTGAACAGCAGCGACGGCTCTATTGCCTGGCAAACGACTGTGGCGGGTGAATCCCTGTCTCGCCCTGTGGTCAGCGACGGCCTGGTGCTGATTCATACCAGCAACGGCCAGTTGCAGGCGCTGAACGAAGCGGACGGTCTGGTGAAATGGACTGTTAACCTGGATATGCCAGCGCTCTCTCTGCGCGGTGAATCCGCACCGGCTACCGCATTTGGTGCTGCCATTGTTGGCGGTGACAACGGTCGCGTGAGCGCAGTGCTGATGCAGCAGGGCCAGATGATTTGGCAGCAGCGTATCTCTCAGGCTACGGGCTCAACGGAAATTGACCGTCTGAGCGACGTCGACACAACGCCGGTCATCGTTAACGGTGTGGTTTACGCGTTGGCCTATAACGGTAACCTGACTGCGCTGGATCTGCGCAGCGGCCAGATCATGTGGAAACGTGAGCTGGGCTCGGTGAATGATTTCATCGTTGAGGGTAACCGCATCTATATGGTTGACCAGAACGACCGTCTGCTGGCTCTGAGCACCGAAGGTGGCGTGACGCTGTGGACGCAAAGCGATCTGCTGCACCGTCTGCTGACCGCGCCAGCGCTGTACAACGGTAGCCTGGTGGTTGGTGACAGCGAAGGGTATATGCACTGGATTGATCCAGAAAATGGTCGCTTTGTTGCACAGCAAAAAGTCGACAGCTCTGGTTTCCTGACCGATCCGGTTGTGGCCGATGGTAAACTGCTGATTCAGGCAAAAGACGGCACGCTGTACGCGATCACGCGTTAATTACCCGCCGGTTGTAGTATACTAAACGGCTCCTGTTCATTCAGGAGCCGTTTTGACATTTTTAAAAACGCCGCAAAAGCGACGTTATTTTGAATTTTATGAGGCTTCAAACATGGTACCTGTGGTCGCGCTTGTCGGGCGCCCTAACGTTGGAAAATCCACTCTTTTTAACCGTTTAACACGCACCCGTGATGCGCTGGTTGCGGATTTCCCGGGGCTGACGCGTGACCGTAAGTACGGTCGTGCAGAAGTAGAAGGACGCGAGTTCATCTGTATTGATACCGGTGGTATTGACGGCACAGAAGATGGTGTTGAAACCCGCATGGCAGAGCAGTCACTGCTGGCAATTGAAGAGGCCGATGTGGTGCTGTTCATGGTGGATGCCCGTGCTGGCCTGATGCCAGCGGACTCCGCTATCGCCAAACACCTGCGCTCACGCGAAAAACCGACCTTCCTGGTGGCGAACAAAACTGACGGCATCGATGCCGATCAGGCAATCGCGGATTTCTGGTCTCTGGGCCTGGGCGAAATCTACCCCATTGCGGCATCTCATGGTCGCGGCGTAACCAGCCTGCTGGAAACCGTTCTGCTGCCGTGGGTTGACGAAGTTAACCCGCCGGAAGAGGTGGACGAAGACGCAGAATACTGGGCGCAGTTTGAAGACGGAGAAGAGGGCGAAGAAGAAGAGCCTGAAGACGACTTCAACCCGCAGGATCTGCCGATCAAGCTGGCTATCGTGGGGCGTCCAAACGTAGGTAAGTCTACGCTTACTAACCGTATCCTGGGTGAAGAGCGCGTGGTCGTTTACGACATGCCGGGCACCACCCGTGACAGTATTTACATCCCAATGCAGCGTGATGAGCGTGAGTATGTCCTCATCGACACCGCAGGCGTACGTAAACGCGGGAAAATCACCGATGTGGTGGAAAAATTCTCCGTTATCAAAACCCTGCAGGCGATTGAAGATGCTAACGTGGTGCTGCTGGTTATTGACGCTCGCGAAGGTATCTCCGATCAGGATCTCTCTCTGCTCGGCTTTATCCTCAATAGTGGGCGCTCACTGGTTATCGTGGTCAACAAATGGGATGGCCTGAGCAACGAAGTGAGAGAGCAAGTGAAAGAGACCCTCGACTTCCGTCTGGGCTTTATCGACTTTGCTCGTGTGCACTTCATTTCCGCGCTGCACGGCAGCGGCGTAGGCAACCTGTTCGAATCGGTGCGTGAAGCGTATGACAGCTCCACCCGTCGTCAAAGTACCGCTATGCTGACCCGTATCATGAATATGGCAGCGGAAGACCATCAGCCACCACTGGTGCGTGGTCGTCGCGTGAAGCTGAAATATGCCCACGCCGGTGGTTATAACCCACCAATCGTGGTGATTCACGGCAACCAGGTGAAAGACCTGCCGGACTCCTACAAGCGCTATCTGATGAACTACTTCCGTAAATCGCTCGACGTGATGGGCACGCCTATCCGTATCCAGTTTAAGGAAGGGGAAAACCCGTTCGCCAACAAGCGTAACACTCTGACGCCAAACCAGATGCGTAAGCGTAAGCGTTTGATTAAGCACATTAAGAAAAGCAAATAATCATTGCCAATCTCACCAAAGCCCGCGTTTATCGCGGGCTTTTTTTTGCCCAATCATACCGTCGGTTTTCTCTGTGTGAAGTCAATCACTATTCACTTTTAACCATGTTTAAATCTAAGAAAGTAGACAATCGTCGAATTTTCATCTTAAAGTCCGGGGTGCGGTACTAGACAAAACTAGCGCCTGGTTATCAAATGGTTAACTAACTTTTCGCCGCATGTAAAAAATCGGTCAGATACGTAACTGACCGGCGTACTTGCTGGTGTTTACAAGCACGACGACATACCTTTCGGGAGAATTATGCAATCCTCTGTTAATCAAAAAGAAAGCCGAACGTTCTTCGGCCATCCGTACCCGCTCGGTTCTCTGTTCTTCACCGAGATGTGGGAGCGTTTCTCGTTTTACGGCATTCGCCCGTTACTGATCCTGTTTATGGCCGCCACCGTCTATGACGGCGGGATGGGGCTGGCGCGCGAAAACGCCTCGGCGATTGTCGGTATCTTTGCCGGGACCATGTATCTGGCCGCGCTGCCGGGTGGCTGGCTGGCCGATAACTGGCTCGGCCAGCAGAGAGCCGTCTGGTACGGTTCGATTCTGATTGCGCTCGGACACCTGTCGATCGCGCTGTCAGCCATCATGGGCGATAACCTGTTCTTTATCGGCCTGATGTTCATCGTGCTCGGCTCTGGTCTGTTCAAAACCTGTATCTCGGTGATGGTCGGTACTCTGTACAAAAAAGGCGATGCGCGTCGTGACGGCGGATTCTCGCTGTTCTACATGGGCATCAATATGGGCTCGTTCATCGCACCACTGATTTCCGGCTGGCTGATCAAAACCCACGGCTGGCACTGGGGCTTTGGTATTGGTGGTATCGGGATGCTGGTCGCGCTGATTATCTTCCGCGTGTTTGCCGTTCCGGCGATGAAACGCTATGACAGCGAAGTCGGTCTGGACTCCACCTGGAACAGCCCGGTCGTGAAGCGTAACGGCGTTGGCGTGTGGCTACTCGCGCTGGCCGCAGGTGTGGCGACGATCGTCACGCTGATCGCCCAGGGCGTGATTGTGATTAACCCGGTCGCGGTAGCCAGCGTGCTGGTTTACGTGATTGCAGCGTCCGTAGCCCTCTACTTTATTTATCTGTTTGTTTTTGCGGGCCTGAACCGTAAAGAGCGCGCCCGACTGCTGGTCTGCTTTATTCTGCTGATCTCTGCGGCGTTCTTCTGGTCTGCATTTGAACAGAAGCCAACGTCTTTCAACCTGTTCGCCAACGACTACACTAACCGCATGATCGGTGATTTCGAAATCCCGGCGGTGTGGTTCCAGTCAATTAATGCCCTGTTCATCATCCTGCTTGCTCCGGTATTTAGCTGGGCATGGCCGAAGCTTGCGAGCATGAACATTCGTCCGAGCAGTATCACCAAGTTTGTTATCGGTATTCTGTGTGCTGCGGCAGGTTTTGGCCTGATGATGCTGGCGGCAGAAAACGTGCTGAGTAATGGTGGCGCAGGCGTATCGCCGTTCTGGCTGGTGGGCAGTATCCTGATGCTGACACTCGGCGAACTGTGTCTGAGCCCGATTGGCCTGGCGACCATGACATTGCTGGCGCCAGAGAGAATGCGTGGTCAGATGATGGGCTTGTGGTTCTGCGCCAGTGCGCTGGGGAACCTGGCAGCGGGCCTGATTGGCGGTCACGTGAAGGCCGACCAGCTGGATATGCTGCCGGATCTCTTTGCGCGCTGTTCCGTCGCACTGCTGATTTGTGCCGCGGTACTGATCGTCCTCATTGTTCCAGTGCGTCGTATGCTGGAAAATGCGCAGACTAAACCGGCCGCTAACGCCTTATAAACCTCAGTGTGCCGGGGCAGGTGTTACGCCCCGGCACTGTATTCCCTGAGGTGAAATTATGCAGTTAGGATTTGTTGGTCTTGGCGCGGTAGTGGAAACCGCGTATATGCCCGCGTTGCGACACCTTTTTGGTCACTCGGTGCGTTGTTTTGGGTTTGATGTTCTTCCTGCAAAGCACCCTGAAGGCGTTACGCGCTGCACTTCCCTTGCGCAACTTCTTGCCATACCGCTGGATACCCTGTTTATCACCACTGCATCGCTGCACCATCTTGAGGTGCTGGAGCAGGCGATTGCCTCGCCCGTTCCACGCATTGTGGTTGAAAAACCGGTAGTCGCCACGCTTCCCCAAATAGAAAAGCTCAACACACTGCTGGCAAAACCCGGTGTGGCATCTCGCGTGCTGGCGCTCGACCACTGGATGGCGCGCATTGAAACGGTGAAGCGGTCGCTGGTGGGCAATGTCTCTGACATCGTCAAAATCGACGGTTTTTTGCAGGAGCCGAGTGGCTATAACGAATCCGGGGAACCCATCGCGCTTAACTTTGCCACGGGCGAGCCGGATACCCGTACACTTCGTCATCCTGATGGCGTGATTCTGGATATCGGTACACACGTGCTGGCGATGCTGCGTGAAACGGTGCGTTATCTGGGAGGGAGTGATGAGATGACGTTGCAGGTGGTGACGGCTAAAGACCGCCTGGGTCGCGATATCACAAAAGGCGACCTGACCACGGCGGAAGGTGAGGCACATCTTCAGGGCTGCATCAGCGGCGTGCCGGTTGACATCTGGCTTAATAAATACGCGGGACCCGCGGGCGGGCAAAAGGGTTTACGGCTCTGCTTACGGGACGGGCGCACCATCAGTTACGACCGGCACGGCACAGAAGATGTGCTGGAGCTGATCAATGGCGACACCCGGCAATACTGGAAAATTCCCGGCACAATCTACGAACACTGCCTTGCAGAGCATATTCTGGGCACCAGGAGTTTGTATGAACGGGATCCGCAAGAGGTGAGTCGCACCACGCGCCGCAGGATCGAGGAAGTGACGCTGCTACTGTCCTTGCAGCAACAGTTGCGTGGCCCGCACTGAACGCAACGTGGTAAAATTATCACAGACATGAATGCGCTAAAGGAGTCACCATGACGATTACCTGCCCGGATTGCCAGGCATCGCTTGAGCCCCTGAACGGGGTGGCACATTGCGACAGCTGTAATAAAGACATTGCGCTTGAAGCCCGTTGCCCGGAGTGTCACCAGCCACTCCAGGTATTAAAAGCCTGCGGCGCGGTGGACTATTTCTGCCAGAACGGCCACGGTCTTATCTCTAAAAAACGCGTGGAGTTTGTTCGGGTCGAAGGCTAATCGCACACGCAGCCTTCGCCTTTCTGCCACAGCTCGACCAGCGACTCGGGCGCCTCCTGCTCCGGTACCAGCACGATGATATCGGCGTAGTGCGCCTGATTTTGCCCGGTCCAGATAATCTGGATGCGGAAATAGCGCTGGTCACCGCTGCCAGGTGACGAGGCTTGTCCCGGCGGCTGACCGCGCGGAAAGGCCTGCTCCAGGATGCTCACCACGCGCTGGCGTTGAGCCTCATTGAGCGAAGAAAGCGCGATGGTACGCTGGCCGCTCAGCTTAGGAATAAAAGCGACGCCGCCTTCTCGGGCCAGCTCAACCACGGCGTCATCTGTCAGTTCCGGAACCTGCATTTACAGCACTCCCACCTGTTCCCAGGCTTGCTTAATGGCCGCCCCAACGTCGCCACCGGAGCGTTTCTCTCCGTGTGCTATCGTCAGTTTTGCAAAGGCATCAAAATCCGCATCCTGCGCCAGATTGCGATCGCAAACTGTGTCGTACCAGGCATAACCCGCTTTTTCCCAGGCGTAGCCGCCGATAGCCGTCGCGGCCAGATAAAATGCCCGGTTGGGGATGCCGGAGTTCAGGTGTACGCCGCCGTTATCCTCACGCGTTTTAATGAAATCTTTCATGTGCGCGGGCTGCGGATCTTTGCCGAGCAGCGGATCGTCGTAGGCAGTGCCAGGTTCAGACATCGAGCGCAGCCCTTTACCGTTGATTCCTTTTGCAAGCAGCCCTTCACCAATGAGCCAGTCTGCTTTATCGGCGGTTTGCTTCAAATGATACTGTTTGACCAGAGATCCAAACACGTCTGACAGCGACTCGTTCAGCGCGCCAGACTGTTCAAAATAGATAAGCCCGGCTTCGGTTTCAGTCACACCGTGGCTCAGCTCGTGTGCCACCACGTCGATGGCGATGGTAAAGCGGTTAAATATTTCCCCGTCACCGTCGCCGAATACCATCTGCTGACCGTTCCAGAAGGCGTTCTGATATTCCCGACCGTAATGCACGGTGCCGGTCAAAATAAGCCCTTTATTATCGAGTGAATCACGCTGATATTCTTTCCAGAAGAAATCATGGGTAATACCCAAATAATCGTACGCCTCATCCACCGCCACATCACCGTTCGAAGGCTGGCCTTCGTAACGCACCTGCGAACCCGGCAGTTCCTGGGTCTGCTTCGCGTCGTAAATATCGCGCTCCAGCTGTCCGGCTTTATTCACGTGCGGCGCGGCAGGTTTTCCCGGCATGTGGGCCATCAGTGTCTGGACATGGGTTAAGGTCTGGCGGGCGCAGCGCTGTTGCGGCTCTGAACCGCTTTCGATAATACGACGAAGAATATAAGGGGGAATAACGCTATGACGATGGGACATGCTGCTCTCCTTATTAAAAGGGAATAGCAGCAGTATAGTAAGTAACCGGCGAAGAATTATCCGGTTTTACGCTGGCGTGTTTTTTTCACCGGTTTAATTGATTTCACTTCGCTTTCTACCCAGCCGTCTGAAAGACGTGTCGTCAGCACATCACCGGTATTCACCTGTTTGGTTTGCTTCAGCACTTTGCCGTCTGTCGCCGTCGTCACGCTATAGCCGCGCGCCAGCGTGGAGAGGGGGCTGACCGCTTCAAGATGGGTCACCGCATTGCCAAAGCGTTCGCGGGTTGAGCTCAGGCGTGTACGGATATTCTCTGCCAGACGATATTCGAGCTGCTGGATCCGCGTTTGCGCGCGATAAATTTTCGGCTGCGGGTTCTGCTGGTTCAGGCGCTGCGTGACGCGCTGCTGACGCGACACCGCACGCTTGAGCTGGTTATCCAGCGCGAAATTCATGCGCTGACGCAGGCGCTCCAGGACGGTCTGCTGACGCGCCAGACGCAGTTGTGGGTGCTGCTGTTGCAGGCGATGATGAAGCTGGGTAAAACGACGGGTACGGTTTGCGAGGAAGTAGTCCATCGCCATTTCCAGACGCTGCTGGCCGTTCTGAAGCTGACGCAGCAGTTCCAGCTGGTTGCGGCTCACCACTTCCGCTGCTGCGGATGGCGTAGGGGCGCGTAAATCCGCAACAAAATCCGCGATGGTAACGTCCGTTTCGTGCCCGACGGCGCTCACGACAGGGATATGGCTTGCGAAAATCGCTCGTGCGACACGTTCGTCGTTAAAGCTCCACAGGTCTTCCAGCGAGCCGCCGCCACGGCCAACGATCAACACGTCGCACTCCTGACGCGCATTCGCCAGTTCAATGGCGCGGACAATCTGGCCCGGTGCATCGTCACCCTGTACCGCGGTTGGGTAGATGATCACGGGCAGGGAAGGGTCACGACGCTTGAGCACGTGCAAAATATCGTGCAGGGCCGCACCGGTTTTTGAAGTAATAACCCCAACGCAGTGGGCAGGAGAGGGGAGCGGCTTTTTGAACTGCTGGTCGAACAACCCCTCTTCCGAGAGTTTTGCTTTTAGCTGTTCATACTTCTGCTGTAGCAAGCCTTCGCCCGCAGGCTGCATGCTCTCGACGATAATCTGATAGTCACCGCGCGGCTCATACAACGTGATATTGGCGCGAACCAGAACCTGCTGGCCGTGCTGAGGACGGAACGTCACGCGACGGTTGCTGTTGCGGAACATCGCGCAGCGCACCTGGGCGGTATCGTCTTTTAGCGTAAAGTACCAGTGACCGGATGACGGCTGCGTGAAGTTTGAGATCTCACCGCTGATCCACACTTGCCCCATTTCCTGCTCAAGCAGTAAACGAACCGTTTGATTAAGGCGGCTAACAGTAAAAATTGAAGGGGTTTGAGAGGATAACATGTGAGCGGGATCAAATTCTAAATCAGCAAGTTATTCAGTCGATAGTAACCTGCTGAGAGGGGAGTGCAAGGTTTTTTTATAAAAAAGTGTGGATGCAATCGGTTACGCTCTGTATAATGCCACGGCAATATTTAACCACCCAGGTCAGAGATATTGCCCATGCTACGTATCGCTAAAGAAGCACTGACGTTTGACGACGTCCTCCTTGTTCCCGCTCACTCTACTGTTCTGCCGAATACTGCCGATCTCAGCACGCAGTTGACGAAAACCATTCGCCTGAACATTCCTATGCTCTCTGCGGCAATGGACACCGTGACTGAAGCGCGCCTGGCTATCGCCCTGGCACAGGAAGGTGGCATCGGCTTTATTCATAAAAACATGTCTATCGAGCGTCAGGCTGAAGAAGTTCGCCGCGTGAAGAAACATGAATCCGGTATCGTGTCTGACCCACAGACCGTTCTGCCAACCACCACCCTGCACGAAGTGAAAGCCCTGACCGAACGTAACGGCTTTGCCGGTTACCCTGTTGTGACTGAAGCCAACGAACTGGTCGGTATCATTACCGGTCGTGACGTGCGTTTCGTGACCGACCTGAACCAGCCTGTCAGTGTTTATATGACACCGAAAGAGCGTCTGGTAACCGTTCGTGAAGGCGAAGCCCGTGACGTCGTGTTCGCTAAAATGCACGAAAAACGTGTTGAGAAAGCGCTGGTTGTGGATGCGAACTTCCACCTGCGCGGCATGATCACCGTTAAAGATTTCCAGAAAGCAGAACGTAAACCTAACGCCTGTAAAGACGAGCATGGCCGTCTGCGCGTAGGTGCTGCAGTTGGCGCGGGTGCTGGTAACGAAGAGCGTGTTGATGCGCTGGTTGCTGCGGGCGTTGACGTGCTGCTGATTGACTCCTCTCACGGCCACTCCGAAGGCGTTCTGCAACGTATTCGTGATACCCGTGCTAAATACCCTGATCTGCAGATCATCGGCGGTAACGTGGCGACGGGCGCAGGTGCTCGCGCACTGGCTGACGCTGGTTGCAGCGCGGTGAAAGTGGGTATCGGTCCTGGCTCCATCTGTACTACCCGTATTGTGACCGGCGTGGGCGTTCCACAGATCACTGCAGTGTCTGACGCGGTTGAAGCGCTGGAAGGCACCGGTATTCCGGTTATCGCTGACGGCGGTATCCGCTTCTCTGGTGACATCGCTAAAGCGATTGCCGCAGGTGCTGCTGCGGTGATGGTAGGCTCTATGCTGGCTGGTACCGAAGAATCCCCGGGTGAAATCGAACTCTACCAGGGCCGTTCTTACAAATCTTACCGCGGTATGGGCTCTCTGGGCGCGATGTCCAAAGGTTCCTCTGACCGTTACTTCCAGACCGATAACGCCGCTGACAAACTGGTACCGGAAGGTATCGAAGGTCGCGTTGCCTATAAAGGCCGTCTGAAAGAGATCATTCACCAGCAGATGGGCGGCCTGCGCTCCTGTATGGGTCTGACCGGCTGTGGTACCATTGACCTGCTGCGTACTAAAGCGGAATTCGTACGCATCAGCGGTGCGGGTATCCAGGAGAGCCACGTTCACGACGTGACGATCACCAAAGAGTCCCCGAACTACCGTCTGGGCTCCTGATAAGTTTCCGCGCCCGATCCAGTTACTCTATGGATTTCGGGTTGCAGGAAGGCGGCAAGTCCATGAGACCCCGGGAGCATAGTTAACTATGTGACCGGGGCGAATGGACGCAGCCAACGCACCTGCAGCCTGAAAGACGACGAGTAAATCGGGCGCTCTGTTTTTGTTTCTCTTGCCTCGGAATTAGCGTCAATGACGGAAAACATTCATAAACATCGCATTCTCATCCTGGACTTTGGTTCTCAGTACACTCAGCTGGTGGCGCGTCGCGTACGTGAACTGGGCGTTTACTGTGAACTGTGGGCGTGGGATGTCACGGAAGCACAGATTCGCGAATTCAATCCAAGCGGCATCATCTTGTCCGGCGGCCCGGAAAGTACCACCGAAGAGAACAGCCCGCGCGCACCGCAGTACGTGTTCGAAGCTGGCGTGCCAGTATTCGGCGTTTGCTACGGTATGCAGACCATGGCAATGCAGCTTGGCGGCCACGTCGAAGGTTCTAACGAGCGTGAGTTTGGCTACGCGCAGGTAGAAGTCGTCACCGACAGCGCGCTGGTGCGCGGTATCGAAGACTCCCTGACCGCAGACGGCAAACCGCTGCTGGACGTTTGGATGAGCCACGGCGACAAAGTCACCGCCATCCCGTCTGACTTCGTGACCGTTGCCAGCACCGAGAGCTGCCCGTTCGCCATCATGGCAAACGAAGAAAAACGCTTCTACGGCGTGCAGTTCCACCCGGAAGTGACCCACACCCGTCAGGGTATGCGCATGCTGGAGCGCTTCGTGCGTGACATCTGCCAGTGTGAAGCCCTGTGGACCCCGGCAAAAATCATCGACGACGCCGTTGAGCGTATCCGCCAGCAGGTTGGCGATGACAAAGTGATCCTCGGCCTCTCCGGCGGCGTGGACTCCTCCGTGACCGCGATGCTGCTGCACCGCGCCATCGGCAAAAAACTGACCTGCGTCTTCGTCGACAACGGTCTTCTGCGTCTGAACGAAGCCCAGCAGGTTATGGACATGTTTGGTGACCACTTCGGTCTGAACATCGTTCACGTGGAAGGCGAGCAGCGCTTCCTGGATGCGCTGAAAGGCGAGAACGATCCGGAAGCGAAACGTAAAATCATCGGCCGCGTGTTCGTGGAAGTGTTCGACGAAGAAGCACTGAAGCTGGACGACGTGAAGTGGCTGGCGCAGGGTACCATCTACCCTGACGTGATTGAATCTGCGGCATCCGCAACCGGTAAAGCACACGTTATTAAATCTCACCACAACGTGGGCGGCCTGCCGAAAGAGATGAAGATGGGCCTGGTTGAGCCACTGCGTGAGCTGTTCAAAGACGAAGTGCGTAAGATCGGTCTGGAGCTGGGTCTGCCGTACGATATGCTCTACCGTCATCCGTTCCCGGGCCCGGGTCTGGGCGTGCGTGTGCTGGGCGAAGTGAAGAAAGAGTACTGCGACCTGCTGCGTCGCGCGGACGCGATCTTCATCGAAGAGCTGCACAAAGCTGACCTGTACAACAAAGTGAGCCAGGCGTTCACCGTGTTCCTGCCGGTTCGCTCTGTAGGCGTAATGGGCGATGGCCGTAAGTACGACTGGGTTGTCTCCCTGCGTGCGGTAGAAACCATCGACTTCATGACCGCGCACTGGGCGCACCTGCCGTATGACTTCCTGGGCCGCGTGTCTAACCGCATCATCAACGAAGTTAACGGTATTTCCCGCGTGGTGTATGACATCAGCGGTAAGCCACCGGCTACGATTGAGTGGGAATGATTTCCCAACCTTAAACGTCTGGCACTAACAGACTATAAAATATCTCTAAGCCCGCGGATTGCGGGCTTTTTTTTGGGCCATGGCTGGCAAGACCGTGCATGGTTTGAACGT
Source organism: Enterobacter sp. 342 (assembly GCF_036663495.1). Lineage (NCBI taxonomy): Bacteria > Pseudomonadati > Pseudomonadota > Gammaproteobacteria > Enterobacterales > Enterobacteriaceae > Enterobacter > Enterobacter sp. 342. Next base: position 1,179 of record NZ_JAWUEI010000018.1, on the reverse strand, counting down.
GGTATTTTGAGGTGGGTGATTTATCGGGAATGCTACGGATTACACCTGATACCATGACGCGCCTAATTCAAACCTAAAGATAAGCGTAATAAAGAAAATAACCATATGGTCCATGGTTGTTGCCATTACTGCTGACCTGTCTCTTATCGCTCTGGAGTTGTCAGGTTAGTGCCAGAATCGGACCATGATGACGTTGAACGGTACTAATCAATAATGCGTCAGACAGGTATATCCCTTCATTTTTCAGAGTAGGAAATGCGGTATCCATTGCCCTCACTGAGAATGTGGGCAAACTCAGCCTGACCTAAATGCATACCTGCAATGAGCAATTTTTCGCTGGCGGCTTTTTCCATTATTTTCTTCCTTGTTTCCTCAGCCTGAGCGGGATCGTTGTCAAATAAAATAGAAACAGCCGGTTGTGCTGACTGAATATGGGGGTAATGAACAATGTCTCCCCATATTAATAAGCACTTATCATCCGAATCGATGCGAAAACCTGTATGCCCGGGCGTATGCCCCGGTAGTCATACCGGCAGAATGCCTTCTGCTATTTTGTTCCCGTTTAAAAAACACACCTTCCGACCATAAGCCTGTAATGTTTGGCGAACCAGCCAAAAATTACGTTGCCCGCGCTCATTCGCGACTTTGAGTTTTTTATCATCCTGCCAGTGTTACGCTTCAAGTGGATGAAGAAGAATTTCAGCACGCTTAAAAACCGGCTGTATTTCAGAGTCCAGCAGCGGAACACTGGAAAGAGCGTGGCGTGGATCCAACTGCACGGCATAAGAAGATTGTGCGTGCCCCCCCCTCGCGGCTCCGGTGATGCACTGGCACTGTTGGGCATGCGATGAGGTGTTTATTGGGTCGAAGCTCTGCCAACGCTGCGACAGCGCTCTTTACTGCCGACAGATGACAGGTGAATAGGGAGATGACACGGAGAGTCATCGGCAGTTGAGTGGAGAACTATAGGCCTGACTACATCGGATTTGATATTCGGTTGTCGGTTACACGTCTACAGCGGCAAACGCTGTCTGTAGTGGGGGGCGAAGGCATTCGCATAGAATGCGGTGAGAGTGGCTACATTTGACTTGTGACGTGTTGTTGGCTTTGTTGAATAAATCAGATTTCGGGTAAGTCTCCCCCGTAGCGGGTTGTGTTTTCAGGCAATACGCACGCTTT
>NZ_JAWUEI010000017.1:0-101773 GCF_036663495.1 Enterobacter sp. 342 | reverse complement strand
CGGCCCAGATCCGCGAAATTTTAATCAGCGAGTCAGCTTGGGAAGAAATGACCTGCTTATTCGCACCTTCCCTAGAGAAATATCTGATGGTGAAAAAAAATTATTAACTTTAGTTGCTAATGGCGATGAAGAGTTTGTAAAGGAAAAGCTTCCTTTATTAGCCGATAAAAAATACATTGTATATGCAAATAATCCAGACGAAATTGCAGAACAGTTACATAACCTTTTGAGATAGCATATAAATAATTCGTTCAGTCGCCACTTTAGCCTTCTGGTTTAATTCCCTTCTTTCTCAACGCTTCCCTCGCCAGCTCCTTCAACCAGCTGGCGAGACTCACCCCTTCCTCAGCCGCCACAGCATCCAACTGCTCCTTCAATGCCGGATCAATACGCATCTTAAATTGCGGAGATTGCCCGCCGCCTTTTGGTTTTTTTTCGCGCGATATGATTGACATGAGGCCACCTATCCATCTACTCTGACACACATAGGAGGCCACCTAACCCTCCTTTACTTGCAACGCCCCGATGTGCGGGAACACAAACGGAGCGTCTAACCTCACCAACTATCAAGGAGTTGATTATGGCTGATTTGCATTCTACCCCAGACACCGACCAATCCGGAACCGAGCGTTCGTTAATTGTGGGATACCGCCCGAATGTTTTCGACAAATCCACGCCCAATATCATTCTGTCCGGCAAGTGGCTGCGCGCGGCGGGTTTTGATACCGGACATCAGGTCACGGTAAAGGTTATGAAGGGTTGCATCGTTCTGGTGGCGTATAACGAGCAGGAACAACGGTTGCAGGATGATTATAAGCGGACGAAAGCAAAGCTCGTTGAGATAGAGGACGCACTTGCAGCGATCCAAACTCCGCGTCCTGGAAAGCACCTCGCAAAATCAAATACAAACCACCTGGCTTAGCGGCTGTTTCTGGCATACTACGGGCTTACAGGCATCAACCTTATGACGCGGAGGCAGCATGACATATGAAGAATTAATAAATTCACCAGCCGGTGAGTTCGTCATGTTTGCCAGCAAAGATGGAAAAGTTCGCATTGAATGCCGCTTCGAAAGCGATACGTTGTGGCTCTCACAGGCCACGATCTGTGAGTTGTACGGCAAAGCCAAAGCAACGATCAGTGGGCATATCAAGAATATTTTTGATGAGGGTGAACTGGTCGAAAATTCAGTTGTTCGGTTTTACCGAACAACTGCCAGCGATGGTAAAGTATATAACGTTCAATATTTTAGCCTGCCCGTCATTCTCGCCATCGGCTATCGCGTCCGCTCCACGCGAGGCACACAGTTCCGACAGTGGGCCACCCAAATGCTACAGGAATACCTGGTCAAAGGCTTCGTGATGGACGACGAACGCCTGAAAAATCCACCTGTCGGATCATCCGCCGTGCCTGACTATTTCGATGAAATGCTGGAACGCATTCGCGATATACGGGCTAGCGAACGCCGGGTCTATCTCCGCGTGAAAGAAATTTTTGCGCTAGCCGCCGATTATCAGCCGTCTCTCAAAGAAACTACGGAATTCTTCCAGACTATCCAGAATAAACTGCATTTTGCCTGCACGGGTCATACCGCTGCTGAGTTGATTCACCAACGTGCGGACGCCACTCAACCGCATATGGGGCTGACCAGCTATAAAGGCGAAGAAGTCCGTAAAAGCGATATCACTACCGCAAAAAATTATCTGTCTCAGGATGAAGTGAGCGAGCTTAATCGCGTTGTGAATATGTGGCTGGATTTTGCTGAAGATCAGGCCAAACGCCGTAAGCAGGTATTTTTACAAGACTGGCAAACCAAGCTCGATCAGTTCCTGCAATTTAACGACCGGGACGTTTTAGAAGGAGCAGGCAAAATCAGCAAGAAAGTGGCTGATGAAAAGGCGTGCTCAGAATTCATAGAGTTTGAAAAAAAGCAGCGCCTGCTGAAAGAAGCCGAAGGTGAGAAAGATATCGTCGGCTTATTAAAATGGGATAAGCAGGCTAAACGATAACCCCGATACAAATGCATTATTGAGTGATATTCAGCATTTCAATACTTGATGCTGTTTTTTATCATTATTTTTGCAATGGAAGAATAATGATAAATAAAACTTATAATTTTTTAACATCAATTGGCACCACCCATATCTCTCAACGATAACTTTCTATTTGACCAGACAACGTTTTTTAGAATTCCTGTTTTGAAATGTAAGTCACAATTTAAACGACTAATGAAGAGTAGTTTCCCTCAGTCTATAAAAGATCGTGAGGGTTCAATAGAAGTGATTGAATTTATGCACTCGTTCGAACAACCTGGAGAAAAAATCTCCGGGAAAATCACAGCAAGTGGTAAAAGCAGTCTGCACGCTGATGACTCTTCAGAAGGCTGCATCATTGCTCCTCTTAGTGCCAGAAGGAGTATCTGGAAAAGCAACGATACGGTATTGATTGTCAAATGAAGCGTTTATTTTGTTTATTGCCATTAGTCGTTGCAGTCAGTTCGCAAGTATCAGCAACTGAAATGTCCGGCTTCGCGACTCAGTATTACCAGGATGACGGAACGCTGCCGGAAATATCAACAACATTCCCCCTCTTCCCAACCATCACCATCGGTCAAAAAACCGTCCAGATGGAGGTTACTCACCTGTCAGATATCACCAGTACCCCCGTTGAGAAAGACAGTTCTGCGCACTGGATCTGCCTTCATGACGACGATGGCACGAACTACTGGTTCATTTCTGATAATGAAATGGGGGCAGGGTTGTTAACGGCACTCGCTATAGCCAGGGACGGCACGCATAAAGAGTGTGTGACAACATCAGAACCTGTCAGAGTCTCCGTCGCTAACGTGCCATTGTTTAATGCAACTCACGGAAAATTAGTCAGGCTGTTCGGTACGAAAGAGATCGCTAAAATGAAAGCGATGCTTTTTTATCAGGAGACGCCAGTCCAGGGTGGATTTGTTCAGAGTAATACTGTCACTTATTACTTCGATGGTGAAAAAGTGCGTGGTGTTATTATTGGGCAAATTACCAGTAACTAGCTCGCAGACTTCCTCTTCCACAGAGAGGGAGTTAAGCCTGCCCACCCAACCGCATATGCAACAACGGAAACGGATTCCCCTGCCCGTCCAGCTCTGAGCGGCCAACCTGCTCAAACCCCATATGGTGATAAAATTCCACCCCCTGCGGGTTTTGCTCGTTAACATCCACCTCATTCACGCCAAACTCTGCAATGGCGTGTTGTAGCAGTAATTTCCCGACGCCCTTCCCCCGGCTCGCATGATCAACAAACAACATTTCAATGCGATTTTCATCGACGCCTAAAAAGCCGTGAATAACGCCTGCGTTATCTTCAGCAATAACGACCTTGAGGTTAGGTAAATACGCATTGAGCAATAACGGGCGCAGCGCCGCAATATCGCTTTCCTGTAAAAAGTGGTGGGTGGCGCGGACGGAAGATTCCCAGATCGCGACCAGACGTTCGAAGTGTGCGGGGAGTGCGGTTTCTATTTTCATGGGGGGATCATTATAGGGCGCGGCGATTAAATCAAGTATCCAGAAGCATGGAGGCAATAAACTGAAGACCTTAAATGAATCGTACCTGTGAAAGTCGAAAGCGTATCAAGGAAATGGCCCATAAGTTTGTTCAGGAGACTGGGCAGCAGATAGAGCATAAAAAGCAAGAGTCCCCAACAGACATTGAGAATAAAGAAACCAGTTAATCCTTCATGGCAGTTGTTCGGGTAAACCGAACAACTGAGGAACGGTAAATATTGTAGCGCCCTGTCCACCCTCACCCTAGCCCTCTCCCGAAGGGAGAGGGAACTGGCCGTGCGGTTTGTCATCCCCCACCCTGATTTCCATCACCGCATATACCCCATCCTTCGGCACCACAACGGTGACGTTTTCCACCGGCACACCCGCTGCAATATGAATATCCTGCAACTGTTGCAGTGTCCTTGGGTAAATATCCTCCCAGCCAATACCCCGCAGCACAAAATCAATCTGCGGGCTGCTGGTCAGCATGTTCGACACAATCACCGCGCCGCCGGGCTTGACCAGCCGCAGCACGCGCTGGAGAAAAATCACCGCATCGGCATCATTGAAGTATTCGAAAATCCCCAGCGCATCGACCAGTTCTGCCTGGTGCTCACCCAGCTCCAGCAGTAAGTCCTCGTTACGCACCAGCGTGTGCAACAAGTTGCGTCTGAGCAGGGTCAGCTGTTCACCCACAACAATACCTTCCTGCGCCGCCATGGTTTCGGCCCAACTAAGCGCCACAGGGTCTTTATCCACCAGCGTGAGATAAACCTGCTGACCGTCGAGCCTGGCCTCGCGCAGCGCCTCCAGCACCGGAATAGCGGCCCCACTCGCCAGGCTGACCCAGTTGTTCTCACTTTCGTTATGAATGTACTTTTCCACCAGCGCGGCCAGCACTCTGGCACGGGAGCGCACACCAACCGCATCGTTAGCGTGGATAAACCACTGGCGGCTGTCGCTGTCCATTTTTGTTCCGTCAGGCAGGCGGTCTTCCAGCGGGTTTTGCACTACAAACAACGCCAGCGCGGAGGGCACCAGCCGGGTTCGCCACGCGGTAAGCGCCGGGCGGTTACGAAAAGCCTGTTCGGAATAACGGTTTTGAGGGACAAGCACGGCCTGCCCGCCTTCTTCATATTCAATTAACGGAGGCCGGAGCGCTGGCTCGTCTTTCAGTGCCCGGTCAAGCGTAGTGATCTCACGGACAGCATCGTCTTTCATCGGCCACTGGTCGCTGACATCGGGAAATGACGCACTGAAAATCGTCATATTTTCCGGCGCGTCGCCGCGAAAAGGCTGCCAGTTCATCTCATTGTCTCCCGTTACGCTGATAACAAAAGTCTATCCAGGCAGGCCAGTAATACCCTACGAAGAAAGCACGATCTTCACTACTTCACCCACACCCGCGGAGCAAACCCAGAACCCAAACGGCACACTTTTCGGCGCTTCATCCCGTCCGGGAAAATTCGTAGTATATTGAGAATATTCCTCCACTCTGGACACGAGCATGGCTTACTCCATCGGCGAATTCGCCAGACTCAGCGGCATCACCGCTACCACGTTGCGTGCGTGGCAGCGTCGCTATGGTTTACTCAAACCACAGCGCACGGATGGTGGTCACCGCCAGTACAGTGATGAAGACGTCCAGCAGGCGCTAAAAATCCTCGACTGGGTAAAAAAAGGCGTCCCGATTGGCCAGGTCAAACCCCTGCTGGAACGCCCGACACCGGGTAGGACCAATAACTGGCAAACTCTGCAACAGAACATGCTGCAACGCCTGCAGGACGGCAAAATCGAGTCCCTGCGCCAGATGATTTACGACGCCGGACGCGAATACCCGAGGCCAGAACTGGTCGCGAACGTACTGCGCCCCTTGCGTAGCCAGGTCTCCGCTAACGTCGCCGCTGCCATGACCCTGCGCGCGATCCTCGATGGCATCATCATCGCCTATACCTCCTTCTGCCTCGAAGGTGATAAAAAAGCGCCGGGCGATAATATTCTGCTCAGTGGCTGGCATCTGAACGATGCATGCGAGATCTGGCTCGAAGCCTTAACGCGCACCGGCCAGGGCCACCGGATCGACATTCTGCCCTCGCCTCCTGCCACGCTGGCACCTGAAATATTCCCGGATCGTAAATGGCTTCTGGTGACCAGCGGGAAACTCACCGCCGCAGGCAAAAAACAGCTTGAACAGTGGCAGCAGCACGTCTCCATTGAGGTCATCACCCTCAAATAAAATCCATTTAAATTCAATATCAACACAAAACACCTTCACCAAAACTTGGACAAATAATCAATATTGTGTAAGTTTTAAGTATTGGATCTGGAGGTGTTCACCATGACAAAAAAACCTGTGCTGGGTATTAGCGGATGTTTGACCGGTTCCGCCGTTCGCTTTGACGGCGGGCATAAACGTATGGGTTTTGTCATGGACGAGCTGGCCCAGTGGGTCAGCTTCAAACCGGTCTGCCCTGAAATGGCGATTGGCCTGCCTACGCCACGCCCTGCCATACGTTTAACGCTGACAGAAAACGGTGAAACGCAACTGCGTTTCAGCAAGCCACCCCATGAGAACCTCACACAAAAAATGGTCGACTTTGCGACGGATTATCTACCTAAAATCGGCGATCTGGCGGGGTTCATTGTCTGCGCAAAATCCCCAAGCTGCGGCATGGAACGCGTGCGGCTGTATGACGAAAACGGCAACCGGGGCCGCAAGGAGGGTGTCGGGCTGTTCACCGCCGCGCTCCTTGAAACCTGGCCGTGGCTGCCCGTGGAAGAAGACGGACGCCTGCACGATCCGGTTCTGCGGGAAAACTTTATCGAGCGCGTTTTTGCCCTGCATGAGCTGAACACCCTGCGAGCCAACGGCCTGACGCGCCGCGCGCTGCTGGATTTCCACAGCCGCTATAAGCTCCAGCTGCTGGCGCACCATCAGGCGGGTTATCGCGAAATCGGCCCGTTTGTTGCGTCGCTGCACGAGTGGGAAGACCTGGACGCCTTCTTCGTGGCGTACCGGGAAAAGCTGATGACGATCCTGAAAAAACCCGCCTCGCGGAAGAATCACACCAACGTGTTGATGCATATTCAGGGATATTTCCGTAACCAGCTGAACAGCCGCCAGCGTGGCGAACTGCGCGATGTGATCCTGCACTATCGTAACGGGCAGTTGCCCATCCTCGCGCCGCTGACTCTGCTCAAACACTACATGGCCGAATACCCTGACCGGTATCTGATGACGCAAAACTACTTTGATCCCTATCCTGATGATTTGGGTCTGCGTCTGGCAGTAACGTGATGATAAAAATGCGAAGGCCCCCGTGACCTATAGAGGCCCAAAGCAGTACCCCGTTTAGACGACACCCTCACTGTCGTCTCTTTTTTGCATTTCATCTCAAAGACTGTGATTATATACAGGCTTATTCTGCAAAAGGGGCAAGCCTGTGATTAACACCCTGCACATTCAAAACTACCGCTCAATTCGCGATACGTCACTGGAGCTGGAACAGCTCAACATTGTCTTCGGCCCAAACGGCACCGGGAAATCGAATATCTATAAGGCGATTTACCTGATGCACAGCGCGGCTCAGGGGCAGTTTTCCCAGGCGCTGGCGAATGAAGGTGGGATTTTGAAAGTGTTCTGGGCAGGGAAAACCCGCAGAGACCAGTTGCGGCGCATGAACCTGGCGGTAGAAACCGAAACCTACGAATACGAATTGCAGGTGGGTTTTGTCGAAAAGCTGCCTTATCCGTCGCAGTTTCAGCTCGACCCGGTGATCAAAGAAGAGTCCATCTGGCTCAGCGGCCAGCACCGTCGTCCGTCGTCGCAGCTGATGAAGCGCAAGAATCAGGCCGTGTTTCTGAACAACGTGCATCACGAGAAAGTGACCCACAGCGGCACGCTGTATGAGAACGAATCGGTATTCGGGCAGCTCGGCGAACCGCATCTTTACCCGGAAGTGTCGCAGATGCGCGAGTCCCTGCGTAACTGGCGTTTTTATCACGAGTTTTCTGTCTCATCCGGCTCGGCGATGCGGGCTCCACAAGTCGGTTTCCGCTCCCCGGTGCTCGCCAGCGATGGCTCAAATCTGGCGGCAGCGTTTCAGACCATCGTCGAGATTGGCGACGAATTGCTGCTGATGCGCATTCTCGACCAGGCATTTCCTGGCTGCGTGTTTTACAGCGACAACACCGGCGGACGTTTCCGCATGATGATGCAGCGGGAAGGTCTGAGCAGGCCGCTGGAACCGGCGGAGTTCTCCGACGGTACCCTGCGTTTCCTGTGCCTGGCGGTGGCACTGTTAAGCCCGCGCCCGCCAGCGTTTATCGCGTTGAACGAGCCGGAAAACAGTCTGCACCCGCAGATGCTGCCAGCCCTGGCAAGCTTAATTGCTGAGGCCAGCCGCTATTCACAAATCTGGCTTACCAGCCACTCGCCGGAGCTGGCGAAGTTGATTGAGAAGCAGCGATCATTTTCGCTGTATCAGCTAAAGATGGTAGAGGGGGAGACGAGGGTGGAGCGGCTGGGGTAGGTTTTATTCTCTCACCTTCCTTACCTTAAATAACCACACTTAAGGACGGGTCTTATAGGAAAGAGTACAATGCCATCAATACCTTAATGCGCATTTATTATTCCTGGAGACATATCATGAAAAGCATTCTGACCGCATCCCTGTTCGCCCTTTCTGCCTCTGTCTTTGCAGGAGCGACCCCGCACTGGACATATGAAGGTAAGGCAGGTCCGAATAACTGGGGAGAGCTCAGCGACGAGTTTGTCACCTGCAAGACCGGGAAATTTCAGTCGCCGATTGATATCCGTCGACCCTTTGATGCCGCACTGCCGCCGCTCGAGCTGCACTTCCATACTGCCGCCGAAAAGATGATTAACAATGGCCACACCCTGCAGGTGACCGCCAGCGATGAAGATGAGTTCCGCCTGGATGACCAGACCTTCATCCTGCGCCAGTACCATTTCCACACTCCGAGCGAAAACCGGATCAACGGTAAATCCTTCCCGCTGGAAGCGCATTTTGTTCATGCCAGCAAAGAGGGCGACATCGCGGTGCTCGCCGTTATGTTTGAGGTAGGCCCTGAGAACAGCGCGTTGACTCCACTGCTGGCACATCTTCCGAAGGAAAAGGACCATGAAGTGTCGATTGATAAACGCCTCGATCTTCGTCCGTTGTTCCCGGCTGACCTGCACTACTATCGCTTCAGCGGTTCGCTGACCACCCCACCGTGCACCGAAGGGCTGCGCTGGCTGGTGATGAAAAACACCGTGACCTTGTCAGAAAAGCAGCTGGAGATGTTTAAGCAGGCGCTTGAGCACAGCAACAACCGTCCGCTTCAACCGCTGAACGGCCGTGTGATTGTTCAGTAACACCGTGTGACGCATAAAAATCCCGCCGTGCGGGCGGGATTTCCGGTTCAGATACGCTGACTTTCTTACGGTAAGAGCTGCGTCTAGTCACTGCGTTTCTAAATTGGTCATGCCACTCCCTTTGCAACAGGATTATTTTTAGCTGAAAATGGCTGAATTCGGAACGTTTTGCGCCATTCTGCCGGGCTGACCCCAAAACGCGCTTTAAACTGCTGGCGATATGTCACCGCCGACACAAATCCCACCTGCTCTGCCACGCGTTCAATCGGTATATTTCCGGCTTCAAGCAGGATCTGGCTGCGCCGCAGGCGTTCGGCGGTCAGCCAGTCGGCGACGCTCATCCCCGTGGCTTTAACAAAATGGCGGGTCAGGGTGCGGCGGCTCATGGAAACCACCTCCGCCAGCGAGTCCAGATTATGCGGCTCGTTAATGTGTTGCTGGAGATAATCAATCAGAAAGTTAATCCGCGCATCGCGGGTATCTTTTGGTACAGGCTGGGCAATAAACTGCGCCTGCCCGCCCTCACGGTGAGGGGGAACAATCATCCGCCGGGCAATCTGGTTCGCGACCACGCTGCCAAAGCGCTGGCGGATAATATACAAACAACAATCCAGCGCAGCGGCGGTGCCCGCTGAAGTAATGATGTTGTCGTCATCGACGTATAGGGCGTTGATATCCAACTGGACGTTCGGGAAAAGCGACTGGAACTGGTGCTCAAACTCCCAGTGCGTGGCTGCGCGTTTGCCATCGAGAATACCCGCGTAACCCAGCACAAACGAACCCAGGCACAGCCCGACCATTTCCGCACCGTTGTCTCTTGCCTGCACCAGGCTATCGAGCAGCATCTGCGGCGGGCGTTCCAGAACGTGCTGCCAGTAAGGCACCACCACGATATCAGCCTGCGCAATTGCGGAATAATCCTGCGTGGCATTAAGCGCAAAGCCGTCTCTGGAGGTCAGTAATCCCGGTTTTTCGGCACAGATCGTGACATTAAAGCGCTTTTCCCCAGATACCGTATCACCAAACAGAATACAGGGAACGGAGTAGTGGAACGGGCTAAACCCGTCCACTGCAACAATCGCGACGTTTACTGGTGGCATTTGTCTCTCCTTTCCCCTTTGAACACTCAGAATATAACGCTTTCGCCATCCTGTGGAATGCTCAGCATATCACTGAACTGGTTGGCTTCGGCGTACTCACGCAGTGCGTGGCGGGTTAACAGGCAGTGGTTGATCGCCTCCATATGGACCGCCACAATCTGTGCCTGCGGCAGCAGGAAATGGACGTTCAGAACATCCTGCTCGCCCATAATAATCGGCCCGAAACCCAGCACATGCGCGTAACCAGCATTAAGTACCACCACATCCGGCTGGTGTTTTTGCAGATCGGCCGCCACCTCTTCGCGCCAGATGGTATCTCCTGCAATGTACAGTGTCTTCTCATCAGGATGACGCAACACCACACCGCAGGCTTCCCCCAGACGCTCCGCCAGCTCTGGCACCGCATAAGCACGATCGGTACCGTGCTGGCCGCCGTGGGTTTTCGCGATGCGGATATCGCCAAAACGAGTCTCATCTGTCATCACCGTCAGGTTGCTAAACCCCTGGCTGCGCAGCAGTGCAGCGTCACTGTCGTTTTGCACGTAGACAGGTTTGTCTTTGGCGATCAGCTCAATGGCCGTTTGATCCCAGTGATCGTTATGGGTGTGGGTGACAATCACCGCATCGGCATCCAGCAATGTTTTTACGTCAACGGGCAGTTCAACCATCGGGTTGCGAATATCTGCGCGCGCCGTGCCAGGAAAACCCGGATACGCGCCTTTTGGTGCCAGCATCGGGTCGATTAAAAAACGTTTTCCGGCGTAGGTAATCAGCTGAGTGGCATTGCGAATTTGGGTGATGTTCATGGGTTATCCTCCGGTTGGTGTGAGAAAGAGAATAGCCAGAGGGGCAGTTTTGCGATGTGGGTTAAAGGGCGATGATCGATGGAATCGGGCCAATGTGAAAAGGCGGGTTTCCCCGCCAGCGTGCTTACCAGCCAGGCACTGCGCCGCCGTTAAAGATAGTCTCTGCCGCTTTCGCCACCTCAGGTGACTGATACGACTGAATAAACGCCTTCACGTTCTCTGCGTCTTTGTTGTCTTCACGCGTCACCACAATGTTCACGTACGGCGAATCTTTGTCTTCGATAAAGATCCCGTCATGCACCGGCGACAACCCGGTTTGCTGAAGATAAGTGGTGCTGATAATGGCGACATCGACTTTCGGGTCATCCAGCACGCGCGGCAGTTGCGCCCCTTCCAGTTCCATAATTTTCAGGTTTTTGGGATTTGCCGTGATATCCAGCGCCGTCGGCAGCAGGCCAGTGTCTGGCTTGAGGGTAATCAGCTTCTCTTTTTGCAGCAGCAACAGCGCGCGGCCGAGGTTGGTTGGGTCGTTCGGAATAGCAATGGTCGCGCCATCTTTCAGGTCAGACACGGATTTGATTTTGCGGGAGTATCCGGCCATCGGGAAAACAAAGGTGTTCGCCACGGCGACCAGTTTGTAGCCGTGTGCTTTGTTATCTTCTGCGAGGAACGGGCGATGTTGGAAGACATTAGCGTCCAGTTCCCCCTGGTTGGTGGCATCGTTAGGTAACAGCGAGCCGCTAAAGCCCACCAGCTCGACATCCAGGCCATATTTCTCTTTCGCCACTTTTTTGGCGACTTCCGCCACGTCCTGTTCAGCGCCATTGATGACGCCCACTTTAATGTGTTTGGCATCGCTGCCACTTTGATCGCACCCTGCCAGCAGCAGGCCAGCAAGTACCAGAGCACCCAATCGACGTTTCACAAGACAGTTCCTTTTGCTGAATGTTTTAGTGACTATATCGACAACGAGGCGGTGAAATAAAAACCGAAAAAGAATCAATAAGAAGGATAAGTTATATGCGGTCTATTGCCGGGCTTACCCTGCCTACAGATTCAGGACTTAAAGCGCTTTTGCCAGGTAATGTCGCTGCATGCCCGGATAAGGATAATCCTGCAAAGACATCTGAAGCTGGTACCCCTGTTTTTCATAGAACGGGCGCGCCTGGAAGCTGGCGGTATCGACCAGCGCGTGCTTGCAGCCCTGGCGTCTGGCTTCGTCTTCAGCCGTTTTGATAATCCGACCGCCGACGCCGGAACCGCGCACGCTATCGCTGACCCACAGAAAATCAATATTCAGCCAGTCGCCTTTACGTACCCCAATTAGCCCACCGAGCATAATGCCTTTTTCGTCTCGCACGTAAACGCCAATATCCCCACTGAAGCTCGCCAGATCTAAAAACTGCCCGTTATAGGCTCTCAGCCCCGTCAGTAACTCTTCTTTTTCTTCAGGCGTAACTTTTTTAGTGATGCTCAAATGCATATTGCTCTCCTTATTTTCAGCGCAATCTGAATATCTCACAGCTTAACCTTCATAAAAACTCCTTATTTCCTCCATTGTTTAATCCAGGAAACATTCATTCAATATGTAAATAAAAAAAGCCTTTCCAATACGCACCCGAAACGTATACTGAGAACGATCATTCTCACTTTTACACGGTAGCCGACGATGAGTACGAAACTGGAAGAAAGACAAAAACAACGTCAGGACGAGATCATCATCGCCGCGCGCCGCTGCTTTCGCGCCAGCGGATTTCACGCTGCCAGCATGTCGCAGATTGCCAGCGAAGCGAAGCTTAGCGTCGGGCAAATTTACCGATATTTCAGCAACAAAGACGCGATTATCGAAGAGATGATCCGCCGAATCATCGACTCGCGCATTGAGGAGATGCAGGGGAAAACCCTGGTGGAAGGGATGCCGCAGGCGCTCGCCTGGCGACAGACCCTCAACGAAGATGACGATGCGCTGATGCTGGAAATGTCCGCTGAGGCCACGCGCAATCCGCAGGTGGCGACGATGCTAATAGAAGCCGAATCGCGCATGTTTGCCAACGCCTGCGAGCACCTGAAAAAGCAGTTTCCCCACCTGAGCGACAAGCATATTCGCTGCTGCGTGGAGATTACCGCTGTGATGATCGAAGGAACTATTTATCGTCGACTCATGCCATTAAAAGTACCGTCAGAACAATTAGAACCCCTTTATCAGGATATTTTAAATATGCTTTTCTCTGCGAAGTAATCGCATATGAATAATTAGCGGGAATAAATAATCCCCCTTTTTTACATTTCTGGCTCAGCCAGAGATGCGGTATCGCTGTGCCTTTAAATAGCCCTCCTCCCTGTTAAGCGATTAACGGGCAGGTATCGTTCACCCTGGAAAAAGATTATGAAAACCATAACAACCTCCATCGCGGCATTACTCCTCCTGACAGGGTGCGATAATGCGCAAATATCTGCTCCCCAACGTCCTCTTCCGGAAGTGGGGATTGTCACCCTCATGAGCCAGCCTGTTTCCGTCGTCAGTGAGTTGACGGGCCGCACCACCGCAGCCATGAGCGCCGAAGTGCGCCCGCAGGTAGGCGGCATTATTCAAAAGCGGCTGTTCACCGAAGGCGATACCGTTAAAGCCGGACAGGCGCTGTATCAAATTGACCCTTCCAGCTATCGCGCGGCGTTTGATGAAGCCGCCGCAGCACTGAAACAGGCCCAGGCGCTGGTAGCGGCCGACTGCCAGAAAGCCCAGCGCTATGCACAGCTGGTGAAAGACGACGGCGTGTCACGTCAGGATGCGGAAGACGCGAAATCTACATGCGCGCAGGACAAGGCCAGCGTCGAGTCAAAGAAGGCCGCGCAGGAGAGCGCTCGCATTAACCTCAACTGGACCACCGTGGCCGCACCGATTACCGGACGCATCGGCATCTCCTCCGTCACCCCCGGCGCCCTGGTGACCGCCCAGCAGGATACCGCGCTGGCGACCATTCGCGGTCTGGACAGCATGTACGTCGATTTGACGCGCTCCAGCGCCGATCTGCTGCGCTTACGTAAACAAACCCTCGCCACCAACAGCGACACGCTGAGCGTGTCGTTAATCCTGGAAGACGGCAGTACCTACAGCGAAAAAGGTCACCTGGCGCTGACAGAAGTCGCGGTCGATGAATCTACCGGCTCGGTGACGCTGCGCGCCGTCTTCCCGAACCCGCAACATCAGCTGCTGCCGGGCATGTTTGTGCGCGCCAGAGTGGATGAAGGCATCATGAACGAGGCGATCCTCGCGCCGCAGCAGGGCATTACCCGCGATGCCAAAGGCAATGCCACCGCGCTGGTCGTTGATGCCAGCAACAAAGTGGAACAGCGTCAGCTGGAAACGGGCGAGACATACGGCGACAAATGGCTGGTGCTGAGCGGCCTGAAAGCAGGCGATAAGCTGATTGTTGAGGGCACCGACAAAGTCACCACCGGCCAGGAAGTGAAAGCCGAAGAGATGAAAACAAACGGAGGAAACGCCTGATGTTTTCCCGTTTCTTTGTGCGTCGCCCGGTATTTGCCTGGGTGATCGCTATTCTGATTATGCTCGCGGGTATGCTGGCGATCCGCACACTGCCGGTTGCGCAGTACCCGGACGTCGCCCCGCCATCGATCAAGATTTCCGCCACCTACACGGGTGCATCGGCACAGACGCTGGAAAACAGCGTCACCCAGGTCATTGAGCAACAGCTGACCGGGTTGGATAACCTGCTCTACTTCACCTCCACCAGCAGTTCGGACGGCTCGGTCAGCATTAACGTGACCTTCGAACAGGGAACCGACCCGGACACCGCGCAGGTTCAGGTGCAGAACAAAGTCCAGCAGGCAGAATCACGCCTACCAACCGAAGTACAGCAGTCCGGGATTACTGTCGAAAAATCGCAGAGTAACTTCCTGCTGATCGCGGGCGTGTACGATAAGACCGACAAATCCAGCAGTTCCGATATTGCCGACTGGATGGTCAGTAACGTGCAAGATCCGCTGGCACGTGTTGAAGGCGTGGGTAGCTTGCAGGTGTTTGGTGCTGAATACGCTATGCGCATCTGGCTCGACCCGGCGAAGCTGGCCTCTTACGCGCTGATGCCGTCCGACGTGCAAAGCGCCATTGAAGCGCAGAACGTGCAGGTTTCTGCTGGTAAAATCGGTGCGCTGCCGTCATCAAACGCACAACAGCTGACCGCCACCGTGCGCGCCCAGTCGCGCCTGCAAACAGTCGATCAGTTCAAAAATATCATCATCAAAAGCAAGACCAACGGCTCAGTCGTCCACATCAGCGATGTCGCGCGTGTAGAGATGGGCAGTGAAGATTACACCGCGACCGCGAAGCTGAACGGCCACCCGGCTGCGGGTATGGCTGTGATGCTTTCCCCAGGTGCTAACGCGCTGAATACTGCCACGGCGGTGAAGAACAAAATCGCTGAATTTAAACGTGCGATGCCGGAAGGCTACGACGTTGCCTACCCGAAAGACAGCACCGAGTTCATCAAGATCTCGGTTGAGGATGTGATCCAGACGCTGTTCGAAGCCATTATCCTCGTGGTGGTGGTGATGTACCTGTTCCTGCAAAACATCCGCGCCACGCTTATCCCGGCGCTGGCCGTGCCGGTGGTGCTGCTGGGTACGTTTGGTGTCCTGGCGCTGTTCGGGTATTCCATCAACACCCTGACACTGTTTGCGATGGTGCTGGCGATAGGGCTTTTGGTGGATGACGCCATCGTGGTGGTGGAAAACGTCGAGCGTATTATGCGCGACGAAGGGCTGCCCGCCCGCGAAGCGACCGAAAAATCGATGGGTGAAATCTCTGGCGCGCTGGTCGCCATTGCTCTGGTGCTTTCCGCGGTGTTCCTGCCGATGGCGTTTTTCGGCGGCTCCACCGGGGTTATCTATCGTCAGTTCTCGGTAACCATTATTTCGGCGATGATCCTCTCGGTCGTGGTGGCGCTGACCCTGACTCCGGCGCTTTGCGGCTCGGTACTGAGCCACACCCCACCGCACAAAAAAGGCTTCTTCGGCGCATTTAACCGCTTCTACAGCAAAACCGAACACGGCTATCAGAACAAGGTGCTGCGCGCACTGCGCCGCTCTGGCGGGATGCTGGTCATCTACGCCCTGCTCTGCGGCGCAATGGGGCTGGCGATGCTAAAACTGCCGGGCAGCTTCCTGCCAACGGAAGACCAGGGCGAAATCATGGTGCAGTACACCCTGCCAGCAGGGGCGACTGCAGTGCGTACCGCAGAGGTGAGCCGCCAGGTGCGTGAGTGGTTCCTCACCAAAGAGAAAGCCAATACCGACGTTATCTTTACCGTTGAGGGCTTTAGCTTCAGCGGCAGCGGCCAGAATGCCGGGATGGCGTTTGTCTCGCTGAAAAACTGGTCTGAGCGTAAAGGCACTGAGAACACCGCCCAGGCCATTGCCCTGCGTGCCACGCAGGAGCTGAGCACCATTCGTGATGCCACCATTTTTGCCATGACGCCACCTTCGGTCGACGGTCTGGGGCAAAGCAACGGTTTTACCTTCGAGCTGATGGCCGCCGGTAATACCGACCGTGAAACCCTGCTGAAAATGCGTAACCAGCTGATTGGCGAGGCGAATCAGGATAGCGACCTGCACACCGTACGTGCCAACGATCTGCCGCAGATGCCACAGTTGCAGGTGGATATTGATAACAACAAAGCCGTGTCTCTGGGGCTCTCCCTCAGCGATGTGACCGATACGCTCTCAAGCGCCTGGGGCGGAACCTACGTGAACGACTTTATCGATCGTGGTCGCGTGAAAAAGGTCTACATCCAGGGTGACAGCGATTACCGCGCCGTGCCGTCCGATCTGAACAAATGGTATGTACGCGGCAGCGACAGCACCATGACGCCGTTCTCTGCGTTCGCTACCACCCGCTGGGAATACGGCCCGGAAAGTCTGGTGCGTTACAACGGATCGGCAGCGTATGAGATTCAGGGCGAAAACGCCAGCGGCGCGAGCTCCGGTACGGCGATGAGCAAAATGGAGCAGCTGGCAAACAGCCTGCCATCCGGCACCACATGGGCGTGGAGTGGTTTGTCGTTGCAGGAAAAACTGGCGAGCGGTCAGGCGATGAGCCTGTATGCCCTCTCCATTCTGGTGGTGTTCCTGTGCCTTGCCGCGCTGTATGAAAGCTGGTCGGTACCGATTTCGGTCATCATGGTGATCCCGCTTGGTGTACTGGGGGCAGCAGTGGCCGCCACCCTGCGCGGCCTGAACAACGACGTTTACTTCCAGGTGGCGCTGTTGACCACCATTGGCCTGTCGTCGAAAAACGCCATTCTGATTGTTGAATTTGCCGAGGCAAAAGTGGCTGAGGGGTATTCCCTGACCCGGGCCGCTATCCGCGCCGCTCAGACGCGTCTGCGCCCTATCATCATGACCTCGCTGGCGTTTATTGCGGGTGTGACACCGCTGGCCGTGGCAACAGGTGCAGGGGCCAACAGCCGCGTGGCGATCGGTACGGGCATCATCGGCGGTACGCTCGCCGCAACGCTGCTGGCTATCTTCTTCGTCCCCCTATTCTTTGTACTGGTGAAACGTCTGTTCTCCGGTAAGCGCGCAAACCGGAGGTCATAATGTTTCGCGTCTCTGTTTTAGTGTTAGCTCTGTTGAGTGCGGGCTGTGTCTCGCTCGATCCAACCTATCAACGGCCTGATGCCCCCGTCCCGGCGACATTGCCGGGCGCGCACGGCGAAGCGACGACCGTGGTCAGCCAGTGGCAGCAGGTGATGAACGATGCGCGTCTGAAAAGCGTGGTGACAATGGCGCTCAACAGTAACCGCGATGTGCAAAAAGCGATTGCCGATATCGACGCCGCCCGCGCCCAGTACGGTGAAACCCGCTCGTCATTGTTCCCGACGGTGGACGCAGAACTGAGTCACACCCGCAGCCGCACGCTGGCAAGCAGTGTGACCACCAGCGATGAGGCAAATGGCGCTGTCTCCAGCTTCGAGCTGGATCTGTTCGGCCGTAACCAGAGCCTGTCCCGGGCGGCACGTGAAACCTGGCTTGCCAGCGAATTCACCGCCCAGAACACCCGCCTGACGATGGTCAGCGAGCTGACGACGGCCTGGGTTACTCTCGCCGCCGATAACAGTAACCTGGCGCTGGCGAAATCGACGATGGAGAGCGCCGTAAACTCGCTCAACATCGTGAAGCGTCAACAACAAGTTGGCGTCGCGGCGGCAACGGACGTCAGCTCAGCGATGGCGGTTTACCAGCAGGCGCGGGCCAGCGTGGCGAGTTATCAAACCCTGGTTATGCAGGACAAAAACGCCCTGAATCTGCTGGCGGGCGCGACCGTACCGGATAACCTGCTGCCCGGTACGCTGGAGAGTCTGAGCGATAACGCCATCACCCTGATCCCGGCAGGCGTCAGCTCTAGTACGCTGCTGCGCCGCCCGGATATTCAGGAAGCCGAACATAACCTGCTGAGTGCCAACGCCAATATCGGCGCCGCACGCGCCAACTTCTTCCCGACGATTTCGCTCACCGCCAGTGCAGGGGTGGGAAGCGATTCGCTGTCGTCCCTGTTCAGCCACGGTATGAAGGTCTGGTCGTTCGCACCATCCATCACCCTGCCGCTGTTTAGCGGCGGCAACAACATGGCGCAGCTGCGCTACGCTGAGGCAGAGAAAAAAGGGTTAATTGCCACCTACGAGAAAACCATCCAGAGCGCGTTCAAAGATGTGGCCGATGCGCTAGCGCGTCGCGAAACGCTGAGCGAACAGCTTGATGCCCAGCGTGAATACGTGGCCGCCGAGCAGAAAACGCTGGATGTGGCAACGCGCAGCTATCAGGCCGGCGCGGGAGATTATCTGACGGTACTGACCGCGCAGCGGTCGCTGTGGTCGGCGCAGGAATCGTTGATTGCGCTGCAGCAAACCGACCTGGAAAACCGCATCACACTGTGGCAGTCGCTGGGCGGCGGGATTCACTAACTTCATCGGTGGGCGATTCTCATGCGCAGAAAAGAGAAAATCATACTTTTGTCTGGAATCGCTACACTGAATGTAACGATATATTTCATGGGAAGCATGTGACGTTAACTGGAGGTTTCGATGAAAGCTGCGCACCTGGTCTGCCTGCTGGTTTGTCTGCTCTTCGCCGCGTTTGTCCATGCTCAGGAAAAGGAGGATCCGGCGAAAGAGGCGCAAATAAAGCAGCAGGTCCTTAAAGATATTAAGAAAACCTGTACGCCACAGAAAAAGCAGAGCGATAAAGCCTGGCAGGAGATGATTTTGTCGTCCGAGGCCAATCAACTGCTGATCAAAAACGCCATTACCGCCGTGAAGCGCGACAATCTGGACGCCTACTGGGCAGCGATTGGTCAGGTGGATTGCATGGAAGATTATTAAGTACGCCGCTACGTTTCCCATGACGAGTCTGGTTTAGGGCTCCTGGCTGCACGCCACAGGCAATCGTCCCATGTTATGCTGGGAAAAAACCAACATAACAGGGGAGAACATGGGTTCCACACGTAAAGGGATGCTGAACGTCCTGATCGCCGCCGTTTTATGGGGAAGCTCAGGGGTTTGCGCGCAGTACATCATGGAGAAAAGCCATATTTCTTCGCCTTACCTGACTATGGTTCGCCTGCTGTTTACCGGTGTTATCCTGCTCACGCTTTCCTTCGTGCACGGCGACAAGATTTTCTCGGTCATCAAAAATCGCAAAGATGCCCTCAGCCTGCTGATTTTCTCGCTGGTTGGCGCGCTCACCGTGCAGCTTACTTTCCTGCTGACGATTGAAAAATCCAACGCCGCCACCGCGACAGTGTTGCAGTTCCTCTCACCGACCATCATCGTGGCGTGGTTTGCGCTGGCGCGGAAAAAACGTCCAGGTATGTTTGTCTTATCCGCGATAATGACGTCGCTTATCGGCACGTTTCTGCTGGTCACCCACGGCGACCCGACCTCACTCTCTATTTCGCCTGCGGCCCTGTTCTTCGGCATCGCCTCGGCGTTTGCCGCCGCGTTTTATACCACTTACCCGTCAACGCTGATCGCCCGCTACGGCACGCTGCCGATTGTCGGCTGGAGTATGTTGATTGCCGGGTTAATGCTGACTCCGTTCTACGCCGGGCGCGGAACAACGTTTGTCATTGATGGCAGCCTGCTGCTGGCGTTCTTCTACCTGGTGGTGATCGGTACCGCGCTGACGTTCAGCCTGTACCTGAAAGGTGCACAGATGATTGGCGGGCCAAAGGCGAGCATTTTGAGTTGCGCCGAGCCGCTGAGCAGCGCGCTATTGTCGGTTATCCTGCTGGGTGTGGCGTTCACTCTACCGGACTGGCTGGGCACGCTGTTGATTGTGTCGTCGGTGGTACTGATTTCGATGGATTCGAGAAGACGGGTTCAGACATCGGCGTAGCCAGATTCCCTCTCCCACGGGAGAGGGAGAAAGCCATTACTTCGCCTTCACCTTCGAGGCCACCAGCAGCGCCGTCAGCAGCATCAGCGTACCGGAAATCACCAGCGGTGACGTCAACCCCAGATGGTCGAGCGCAACGCCACCAATGGCTGCACCGCAGGTGTTCGCCAACTGGATCACCGCCACCTGAATGGAACCGGCTTTTTCCGCCTGATCAGCAAGCGAGCGGGTGATCCACGTTGACCAGCCTACCGGCACCAGCGCAAAGGCAAAGCCCCAGATAATGGCAATCGCCGACGCTACCCATTTATCGCTACCCCACAGCACCAGCACTGTGGCACTGACAGCCAGCACCAGCGGTGCACCCGCCAGCGCCACTTTCAGGGAGCGTTTCAGGAACTGGGACGACAGGGATGTGCCAATAAAGCTGGCAATGCCGAAACTCAACAGCACCAGCGTCAGGCCATCCACGTCAAAGCCCGCCATGGTCATAAACACCGGGCGGATGTAGGTGAAGAAGGCAAACTGCCCGGCGAAAGACATAAAGATAGCAGTCATCCCCGCCAGCACACCCGGGCGCTTCAGCAGGCTGAACATGTTCTGTTTGTGATGCGCCGCTTCACCCGGCAGGGATGGCAGCGCTTTCCACACCCAGATAATGCACAGAAAACCCATTACCGCCGCCGCGTTAAAGACGTTTCGCCAGCCGATAATCCCACCAAGGAAACTGCCCAGCGGCGCGGCGATCACCAGAGCAATAGAAACGGCACCAAAGATAACGGACAACGCTTTTGGCACCGTGCGCGCAGGTACAAGCCGCATGGTCAGTGAGGCGGACATTGCCCAGAAGCCGCCCAAGCCTAAGCCCAGACAGGCACGACCGAGCAGCAGCAACGTGAAGCTTTCAGCAAACGAGACCAGCAGGCAGGAGAGTGTCAGTAGCACGCTAAACAGAATAACCACTTTGCGGCGGTCAATGGTGCCAATCACCTGGGTGATAAACAGGCTGGCGAACATCGCCACAAAGGCGGTTACGGTAACAGACTGTCCCGCCACACCTTCGGAAATGCCCAGATCCTGCGCCATGGGCGTCAGCAGGCTGACCGGTAAAAACTCAACGGTAATCAGGCAGGCGACGCAGAATGCCACGGAGAAAACCGCCGACCAGTTTGGGCGTGAAACCTCTTTGGTCTGCGGTCTGGTCGTGGGTTGGATATGTTCGGTCATGGGCGTCACCTGGAGATAAAAACGTGCGGAAAAGTCGCGCAGTTTATCATCAAAAGTGTGACGAATTTAACGATTTGACAACTTTTCTTTCATCGCTGCATTCGCCAGGCCAACGATCCACTCCTGATGCCCGTTAATCATCGGGTTTGGCACGGTACGCGCCAATTCCTGCGCCGGAACGCCTTTCTGCGACTCCTGAGTCAGAATGCGTACGCGGTTGGCGGGCAGGTCTTCAAACAGCCACGCGTGGATCACGTCCAGGCGTGAGTTCGCCTTCCCTTCCACCCAGCCGTGCCAGGCGATACGCGCGGCTTCACCGTCAACCGGTGGAACATATTCCGTCACCTGCGCCTCAACCGGGAAGCCAAAAGTGGTGAAGCGGAAGCGGGCGTTAGCACTCAGTTCAGGGCCGCTGCCGTCGTGGAAACGAATATCTTCGGCGTTGCTGTAATAACCCGGCCACAGGGTCGTGTCGTTGAGTTGCGCCCAAATCTCTTTGGCGCTCAGCCCGGCGACGATGATTTCGTTAGATGCAAAGTTATCGGTGGTGCCTGGCAGGTAGTCGTTCGGCCAGATAATCGCGGATTGTTTCATGGTTCACCTCGTCATGTTGTTGATGAGGTGATGTTGCGCTCACGAGTGGTATAAATCTAATGATGATACTTTATACTCTTCATCACGATTCGTGATATCAGTGCAGGTAAAACACGCCCTCTTGCGGCAAGAAGAGCTGATTGTAGCGTAGCTGGAAGGCATTAAGTTCCTGCAGATCGGGCTCGATCTCGCGCATAAAGCCGAGCGCGAGTCGGACTTGCGCATCGGTGATTGGCGCACCCAGGCGGGCTTTACGCAGCATGCGGTGCCAGGTGTGCAGGTTCTCTTCGCTACCATCGACGATGCAGACCTGCCAGATCAGCAACACTTGTGCCGCGTTTTGCAGGTGCGCCTCGTCCGGACGCTCAAGATAACGGATAAACTCATTCCCCGGCGTTTTGCCAAACTGGTCGATCATCGACTCAACGGGCATCGGGGTGATCCCCAGACGTTCGCTTAAGCGTTTGATGGCGCGTCGGGAATCCGAGGTCAGGATCCGAAATCCGACCACAAACACCACAGCAAGCGTTGCCAGCATTATCCAGACCATGCGTTCTCCTTAGAATAGCCGCTCATCATAGCGGGAAACGCAGGGCGTCAAAAGCGGGCAGAACCATAATAGTGAACTGAAAAGCGCTGGAAAAAGGGCAGGAAAGCCACTTTGGTTTTTATTGGGGCAATTGTATATCCACGGTGTATGGTCAATGCCTGGCGGTAACGAATAATCACTTCAGGGAAAGAGCGAACATGTCCATAACAATCAGTGTCCTGCTGGAGAATAACCGGTATCAATCACATCCATGCAATTTTCGGCGGTTTCCATCTTCGCTGTGCGTCACCGCGTAAGCTCTGGGCAGTCAGGCAGTTTCTGCGCGGCCTACAGCTCGACAAAATAATGGGCTGCCATTGTACGGGTAAATGGGGCAATTTGTGGTTGCCCGGCACAGTCACCCCGTCAACAGGGGATATTTTTGTTTTGGGGTAGGTCTTAACCCAGTTAATAAAAAAGCCCGGCGGTCAGCCGGGCAAAGAAGTCACCTGCACACTCAGGCTGCTTTCAATTTTTGCTTCTGCGCACGATTCTCTCGGCGGATCTTACGTTCTTCCAGCACCGCGACCATCGCCATCAGGACGATACAGCCGATGGCTGCGGCATCCAGCGCGGCGAAGGTACCTGCCCAGCCGGTGAGGCCGAAAACTGGCGTGCCGTCGGCGATCATCCCCAGACCGAGCTTGGCGAAGCTGTCGCCGATCAGGTAGGCGAAGGTGCCCTTAATCCCATCGGCGGCACCGATCGCTTTTTTCGGTACAAAACCAACCGCCGCCACGCCGATCAGCAGCTGTGGACCAAACACCAGGAAGCCGAGCGCGAACAGGGATGCCAGATAAACGTACTGGTTGCTGGCATGCTGGTACACACCGAGGGTGGCGATAATCAGCGCCAGCGCAATGCAGGCCACCAGCGCACGACGTCCATTGGCAAGGTCAGAAAGCCAGCCCCACAGCAGCGTGCCAACCAGCGCGCCCACTTCGAACAGGGTAAAGCCCTGGATCGCGACTTCTTTAGAGAGCTTCAGCTCCTGGAAGGCATACACGGTTGACCACTGGTCGATACCGATACGCACCACGTACAGGAAGATGTTCGAGAAACATAACAGCCAGATCACTTTGTTTTTCAGCACGTACTCAACAAAGATCTGCCATTTGGTCATCTCGTTTTCTTCGGTTTCTTTGTCCTCTTCGCTGATCTCCTCGCCAAACAGCTCTTCAGCTTTGCCGAGGCCATAAGATTCCGGGGAATCACTACCAAAGCGCAGGCCGATAAAGCCGACAATCAGGGCGATAATCGACGGGAAGATAAACATGCCGATCACATGGCCGTCGAACAGATAGTTGGCACCGAACAGAGCCACGCCCGCCGCACCGGCACCACCGAGGTTGTGGGAGATGTTCCACATGCCAAGATACGACCCACGCTTACGGCGCGGCGTCCATTTGGTGATGGTGGAATAGCTGCACGACCCGCCGGTACTCTGGAAGAAACCGCTCAGGGCGTAGAAGGCAATCATCAGGAACAGGCTAACCGAGCCCGCGCCCATGCTGGCGCTAAAGCCGAGCATACAGATGGCAGAGAGGATCAGCATAAACGGCAGGAACTGCTTGGTATTTTTGCCGTCAGCGTAATAGGAAACCAGCGTTTTACCCACGCCGTAGGTGATGGAGAAGCCCAGGCCAATCATCCCCAACTGCGTCATGCTCAACCCATAGGTCGAGATCATGTCATTCTGCGCGATGTTAAAGTTTTTGCGGATCAAGTACATGGTCAGGTAGCCGATAAAGACTACCAGATAGGACTGCATGAACGGCTTGAACCACATTTTGCGCCGCACATCGAGCGGCAGATCCAGGGTCGGCTTGCGCACCTGGTTTAAGAAGGCCAGCATGGTTGGTTTACTCCTGAGCTGATTTTTACCGCATTGTAAAAATCAGCCGGGAGAGATGCCTGAGACAGCGTCCAGGTGAAACCGGGAATATTTCCTAGTTTTGCCCCTTTCGGGACGAAAAGGTGAGGCGTATCACGCTTCGCGCGGTGCCTGGGCGTGCAAAAACGGTAACAGCAGCAGAGCAGAAATCCCCGCCGCAATGGCAATCACCGCGAAGAAACCGCTCCAGTGCCAGATGTCGATGACCCGCGCCAGCGGCCAGCCGGAGAGCGATGCGCCGAGGTAGGCAAACAGCCCGACAAAGCCCGTTGCCGCGCCAGCCGCCTCTTTGTGCGAGCACTCTGCCGCCGCCATGCCGATCAGCATCTGTGGACCAAACACAAAGAAACCGGTGGTGAAGAAGCACGCCGCCTGCATGACGTAGCTGGCAAACGGCATCAGCCACAGTGAGCCTACCGAGAGCAAAATCCCGGCAGCAAAAATGAGGTTCATCGGGCCACGGTTGCCGTTGAACAGCTTGTCCGAACCCCAGCCCGCCACCAGCGCGCCGATAAACCCGCCCAGTTCAAACATGGTCACCGCCGAGTTGGCCGTCACCAGATCCACGCCGAGCGTCTCAGACATGTACAAATTACCCCAGTCATTGATCGCCGCGCGCACTACGTAGACCAGCACATAACAGAGCGACAGCAACCAGATATAGGGGTTCTTCAGCACGTATTTGGTGAGGATTTCTTTGCGGGTTAACCCTGCCCCTTCCTGCTGCTGGGCAATCTCCATTTCATCATGACGCCAGTCACCCACCGCAGGAAGACCTACGGTCTGCGGCCTGTCACGCAAACGCCAGCAGAGGAACAACCCGGCGATAATCGCTAACCCGCCCGCAATCATCATGCCTGCACGCCAGCCGTAATGCAGCGCTGCTGCGCCGACGACGATGGGGATCAGCGCGCCACCCACGTTATGCGCGGTGTTCCAGACTGCCCACCAGCCGCCACGCTCGTTGCGCGAGTACCAGGTAGTGAGCAGACGGGCACAAACCGGGGCTCCCCAGCCCTGGAAGAAGGCGTTCAGCGCCCACAGCAGCGCAAAGGCCCACAGTGAGGTGGAAAAACCAAACAGGATATTCACCACTCCCGTGGCAATCAGCCCAAAGCCCATAAAATAACGGGCGTTGGAGCGGTCACTGACGATGCCGGAGAAGAACTTCGACAGGCCATAGGTGATGTAAAACAGCGTCGCCAGCAGGCCGATGTCGGTGCGGGTCATCACGCCGCTGGCGAGGATCTCCGGCGCGGCGGCGTTGAAGCTTTTGCGGGTGAAGTAGAACAGCGCATAGCCGAGCCAGATGGTGATCAGGATATGGCGACGCCAGTAACGGTAACGGGCGTCAATTTCATTTTTATCGCTGATTGGGGCGGCAATAGCAGGGGTCTTAAACATGGTAACTCCTCAGCGGCAAACTGACGCTGACGCGCGTCCCGTGGGTGCAGGAGATGTTCAGCGTGCCGCCCAGCGCCTTCACGCGCTCGCGCATACCTGCCAGGCCAAATCCCTGCTGACCGGAGCCCGGCGGCAGGCCGCAGCCGTCATCTTCAATCACCAGCATCAGACGCTCGTCCTGCTGCCAGGCCTGCAACGTTACCGCGCTGGCATTGGCGTGCTTCACGATATTATTCAGCCCTTCCTGACACACCCGAAACAGTGTCACCCGCTGGCCTTCACTCAACAGCGACTCTTCAATCCGCCAGTCGAGATGGCTGACAATCCCGCGGCTTTCCAGCTCCATCTCGCGCATCAGGGAACGCACGGCCTGCTCAAGGGAAAGATCGTCCAGCTGGCGTGGACGTAACCTTCCGAGCAAACGCCTTACCGAGTCATACACACCCAGCGAGAGCTGTTCGATATGCGCTCCGCCCTGCTTCACACCGGCGTTTTCCGCCGCCAGACGCTGAACGATGCCCGCCTGCGTGCGGATGGCGGTAATGGTCTGGCCGATGTCATCGTGCAGCTCACGCGCCACCTCCTGTCGTACGCTCTCTTCGGTTTCCAGCAGGCGCTCCGCCAGACGACGGTTACGCGCCAGCTCGGTTTGCAACGACTGGTTCAGCTCACGCAGCCGTTGAATGCCCGCCCCGAGCAGCAGCCCGGTCAGGCTCTGGGCCAGAAGCGAGAGCAGTAAGTCTACCGGATGATCGTGCCAGGTCTGGCTGGCAATCAGCGCTATGGCGTTCATCAGGGTGGCGATCAGCGCCCCTTGCCAGCCGTAGTGCCACGCAAGCGCAATAATCGGCAGGGCCAGACAAAACGGGGTAAAGCGCGAGAGCTCTGCGGGCAGACCAAGCTGCAGCCACAGGCTTACCACAAACAGCAGCAGATACCAGATGAGGTGCCGTGCGCGCCAGTTCACCGGCTGAGAAACCAGCGACGGGCCGAGTGGCTGCCAGACGGTGCTGGTCAGGTAATGCCAGATCACCAGGCAAGTTGGCGCGAGCGTCAGGCCGCCGGTAAGGGTCAGTAGCAGCGCGTTGAGCATCTCTTTTTCGCCCACCCAGGGCAGAGACTGAAGCAGCGCGGCGGCAATCAGCGCCGCCCCCTGACGCAACAGCGTGCGCCAGTCGCGCTGGTGACGATATCGGGAAATAAGGGCAACAGGGAGAAGCGTGAGCAGGCTTCCGGTCATCAATAAGGGCAGATGCGCGAGGGCGACTTCCTGCGCCAGCCAGACCAGCATCAGCCACTCTGCGCCCAGCAACACAGGCCAGTAGCCACGCGGGCATTGCAGCATTAACCCCAGACGCAGGCCGAACGGGAACAGCAGTACTGCCAGTTCCGGGCGCTCCACCAGATGCAGGCTGATGCTCCACAGGCAAAACCAGGCGGCAGAGAAGATAAAAAAGCTGGCGACGACGGCGATCAGCCGCGAAAACACGGGACTCATTGCCAGCTATCAAACATGCGGCGCGCCAGCTCGACATCGTTGCTGACGTTGAGTTTTTCCATCAGATTGGCGCGGTGAACGTGCACGGTTTTTGGCGACAGATCCAGCTCAGCGGCAATCTCTTTCACCGACATCCCCTGAGCGAGCTTCTCCGCCACCTGACGCTCGCGTTTGGTCAGCGGATCCTGGCGTCCGGCAGCCAGCTTGATGGCGATATCCGGTGTCAGATAGCAGCCGCCGGTAGAGACGGTGCGCACGGCGGCGATCAGTTCGTCCGGGCTACAGCGTTTAGAGAGAAACCCACGTGCGCCCGCGTTGAGCGCCTGCTCCACCAGCGCCGGGCTGTCATGGACCGAAAGCATAATGATCGCCATTCCCTTCGGTAACTGAGTCAGCAGTTCCAGCCCGGAGAGATCAGGCATTGAGATGTCACAAATACAGACCTGCACCCCACGTCCGGGTAAACCCGCCAGCGCCTCGCGCCCGGAGCCAAACTCTGCGACGACCTCAAAATCAGGTTCAAGGTTCAAAAGCTGAGCAAATCCGGAGCGGACGATAAGGTGGTCGTCGATAAGAGCGATGGTCGTCATGGCGCGTTCCTGGCGAGCAGATAAAAAAACGCGCTTACCTTAACGATAAGCGCGTGGGTGTTCAAGCAATGAGCGATTTATTCGAAGAACACCGCAATTTTGTTAAACATGGTGGGATCGGACTGGTTGCGCGCCACTCTGGTGACATCTTCCAGCTTATCGATCTGCGCCATCATCTGCTCCAGACGCTGATCGTCATTCACCAGCAGCCAGATGCGGCTGTGCTCGCTGCCCTGAATCGGCAGACAGAGAATGCCTTCGACGTTAAATGCACGGCGGGCGAATAGCCCACAGACGTGCGTCATGACGCCAGGGTGGTTGCGGACGGTGAGTTCCAGAATGACGTTATCATGTTGTTTCTGCATGGCTTATTCCCCCACCATCTCAGTATTTGCCGCACCCGGTGGCACCATCGGATACACTTTTTGTTCAGGGTCGATACGCACGTGGATCAGCGCCGGGCCAGGGCGTGAAATCGCCGCTTGCAGCGCCGCGTGGGCATCCTCTTCAGCGTTCAAATCGCAGGTATGCAGGCCAAATCCGGCGGCAATCTGCATAAAGTTGATCATACCGGGATAGGTCGCGGCAAACACGCCCTGCTTATAGAACAGGCTCTGCTGCTGATGTACCAGCCCCAGCGCTTCGTTGTTCATCAGGATGATTTTGACGTCTAACTGGTTTTCGGCCGCGGTCGCCATTTCCTGAATGTTCATCATCAGGCTGCCATCACCGGAGAAACAGATAACCTTGCGGTCCGGATTCGCCAGCGCCGCGCCCACAGCGGCAGGCAGGCCAAAGCCCATGGTACCCAGGCCGCCGGAAGTCAGCCACTGGCGCGGGCGGTTCAGCGGATAAGCCTGTGCGGTCCACATCTGATGCTGGCCTACGTCGGTGGTGATGATCGCGCTGTCGTCCACGCAGGCGGCAACGGCGTTAATCAGTCCGTAGTGGCTGAGCGGGTCGCCTTCCGTTGGGATTGCACCAGGGAATTCCTGTTGCAGGTCAGCTACCAGCTGACGCCACTCTTCACGCCCGGTCGCCTCCGTTTGCGGGATCAGCTGTGCCAGTACCTCAGCCACATCCCCCTGAATCGCCACGTGCGGCTGTTTGATTTTCCCCAGCTCGGCGCGATCGATATCCACGTGAATGATTTTGGCATTCGGACAGAACTGCTCGGTTTTACCAATCGCCCGGTCATCAAAACGTGCGCCGAGAACAATCAGCAAATCAGCCTCTTGCAGAATGTAGTTGGTGCTGCGCGCACCGTGCATCCCCAGCATCCCCAGTGACAGTGGGTGCGCTTTCGGCAGCATGCCAAGCGCCATCAGCGTCATGGTGGTGGGCAGGTTGGCTTTCTCTGCCAGCTCACGCACCGCCTCAGAGGCATTAATCGCCCCGCCGCCCAGGTAAAGCACCGGACGTTTGGCGGCGTTAATCATAGCTGCAGCATCACGTACGCTCTCTTCACTAAATTCTGGTGCGGGGGCACGCTCGCCCGGCTCAGGCAGAACATCGATCTCGATCTCTGCGGTCTGGACATCCTTAGGAATGTCTATCCACACCGGGCCTGGACGGCCGGACTGTGCAATGCGAAACGCATCGCTGATAACTTGCGGAAGCTCGGCAATATCGCGAACTAAATAGTTATGTTTGGTGATGGGGATAGAGATGCCGTAGGTATCCACTTCCTGGAACGCATCAGTACCAATCATTGATGATGGCACCTGGCCGGTAATGCAGATCAGCGGAATGGAGTCGAGACGCGCATCGGCAATGGCGGTCACCAGGTTGGTCGCCCCGGGGCCGCTACAGGCCATACAGACTGCCGGTTTGCCCTGCGTACGCGCCATGCCCTGGGCGATAAATCCCGCCCCCTGCTCGTGACGCGCCAGTACGTGGCGGATCTGCGTGCTTTGGCTTAACGCATCATACAGCGGCAGTACCGTCCCGCCAGGGATACCCGCAACCGTGGTGATGCCCTGTCGTTCCAGTAAATGAACGATTAACTGCGCGCCAGTAAAACGCGTCTTCGTGGATGTTGTGCCCGAACTTGCCATGCTCCAGTCCTTTTCTTCTGGGCCGACTTTCCGGGGAGGCTCTTAAACGAAAAACCCCACCCGGTTTGCGCCGGCGGGGTTTTGGATTCGTGTGTTGATCCAGTCCCTACGGCGCATTGCCGACGACCACCACCACACGCACGACGACCACTGCGGCTGGTTGCGCAGTTTTTAGTAGGGTCGAAGTGAAGATGGATGAAGTCATTGGGGACCTGTGTTTGGAATCATTGATGGAATTTATACAAACACAGGTTTTCTGGCGTGACAATGGAAATATTTTCATCTGCGCAAAAATGCGTCAGGGATCACGTTTCGTTTATTGGGTGATGAAAACAAAAAACCCCGCCTAAGCGAGGTTTTTATCAGGGTTTTGCGGTTGGTCGCCGCAGAACACACTGTGTTACGTCAACGCAAAAAGTATACGCGATCGCAGGAGAACGCGCAATTCCGGCACGGATTTTGACGTTTTTGAGTATGGATCGTCTTCCTAATTTTGTCCATAAAATACTGTTCATGCATACAGTATTTATCTATACTGAGGGTGTTCGCAGTGCGCGAGGGGGCCGCTGTTTTACCGGCGCAACAAAGTCCTGGCTGAAACGGGTGGTGCCGTCAGTGCCTTAACCCCCGAAGTGAGCACACTGTGTTACGTCAATCCAGGTGCTGGCAACAGGCGGCGGAAAGGTACGCCAGCATCGTGCTCCTTTTGACCAAAAGGAGACGCGTATGAGCGTAGTGGATATGGTGATACTTATCCTCAAACTCATTGTTGCTGTACTGCAACTGCTTGATGCTGTCCTGAAATACCTTCGGTGATTCAGGTTCAAGTCGCACCTGAGAGGGGCGGGCAACCGCCCCTCTTTAATAACGAGGGAATGCTATGTCGCGTCTGTTAATTGAGCCCGTCACACCGGATGAACCGGGGTATATCGCCCTGAAGGCGGAAAGTATCGCACTGAATTTCAACATGCTGCGCAGGCTGGAAGAGAACTGGCAGCGGGGTGAGAACCGCTTTAACGCGCCGGGTGAAAAACTACTGGGGGCGTTTCTCAACGGCAAACTGGTAGGCGTGTGCGGCCTCAACCGCGATCCCTTCAGCCAGCAGCCGCGTGCCGGGCGCATTCGCCACCTCTATGTCAGCGAGAAATGCCGTGGGCTTGGCATTGGCAAACAGCTTTTGACCGTGGTGATGGCCGATGCCAGCATCTGGTTTGATTTTCTCAATACCCATGCGCCTGATACTGCGTACGGGTTCTATCGCCAGGCAGGTTTTACGCTGGTCTCGGACGAACCGCGGGTGACGCACCGCCTTTTTTGTGCGGTGTAACTGGCTGGCAGCATCAGGGTGTGAATGTTACAGTTGAGTGACAATTCACCAGCCGATACCCCATGACCATCACCGTTTTCTGCATTTTGCTCTTCGCCGCACTGCTGCATGCCAGCTGGAACGCCATCGTCAAAGCCGGAACGGACAAGCTCTATTCCGCGATTAGCGTCAGCGGCTCCGCTGCGCTGATTGCCCTGGTACTGCTCCCCTTTTCTCCGCAGCCATCCGCAACAAGTTGGCCTTTCTTGATTGTCTCTTGTGCCTTACAGGTGGTGTATACCGTACTGGTGGCGAAGACGTATCAGGTCTCAGACATGAGCCAGACCTATCCATTAATGCGCGGGACAGCCCCGTTGCTGGTGGCGCTGATCAGCGTGCTGGTGCTCGGGGATAGCCTCTCATGGCTCGCATGGTCTGGCATCGGCGTGATCTGCCTGTCTATTCTGGCCATGGCGATGAATGGCCGTATGCGGTCACGCAAAGGGATTTGGCTGGCGCTACTCAACGCATGCTTTATCGCCGGGTATACGCTGGTGGACGGAACGGGTGTACGTTTATCCGACACTGCACTGGGTTATACGCTCTGGACCTTCTTTATGAACGGCTTCTGTCTGCTGTGCTGGGCGATGGTAGCGCGACGACGCGAAGCCTCTCGTTACCTGGGTCTGCACTGGAAAAAAGGGCTGCTCGGCGGCGTCGGGACGATGGGATCGTATGGCCTGGCATTATGGGCGATGACTCAGGCTCCGCTTGCGGTTGTGGCCGCGCTACGTGAAACCTCAATTCTCTTCGGTGCGTTAATTGCTTTTGTGCTTTTGAAAGAGAAGGTTGCTGGTCTGCGCATCGCTGCTGCGCTGGGTATTGCCGGTGGGGCTATCCTGCTACACCTGGCGTAATCCACTGGCAACATTAGTTGCCGATCTTGTTTACAAATCCTGCCTTTACCGGTTTTTTCATTCACCACGACAATGCTTAAATTGTCATCTCTCTGTGGTAGATTCCTCGCGCATTTATGGGAATGCGCAGTCACTTATTCTTCATTTTTCTCTTTTGGCAAAAGTATTCAGCGACATGAAAAAACAAAGGAACGTTAACTTATTGTTGATGCTGGTGTTACTGGTGGCCGTCGGTCAGATGGCACAAACCATCTACATTCCGGCGATTGCCGACATGGCAAAGGAACTTAACGTCCGTGAGGGCGCAGTACAAAGCGTGATGGCAGCCTACCTGCTGACCTATGGCGTTTCGCAGTTGTTCTATGGGCCGCTCTCCGACCGTATCGGCCGCCGCCCGGTGATTTTAGTCGGTATGTCTATTTTCATGGTCGCCACGGTGATCGCGATGACCACCCACAACCTGACCGTGTTGATTGCCGCCAGCGCCCTGCAGGGTGTCGGCACCGGCGTTGGCGGGGTGATGGCGCGTACCTTACCGCGGGATATGTATCATGGCACTCAGCTTCGCCATGCTAACAGTTTGTTGAACATGGGGATTCTGGTCAGCCCGCTGCTGGCCCCGCTGATTGGTGGCCTGCTGGATACCATGTGGTCCTGGCGGGCCTGTTACGCTTTCCTGCTGGTGCTGTGCATGATCGTCACTTTTAGCATGGCGCGCTGGATGCCGGAAACGCGCCCGCAAGACGCACCGCGTACGAAGCTTATCGCCAGCTATAAAACGCTATTCGGCAACGGGGCGTTCACCTGTTACCTGTTGATGCTGATCGGTGGCCTGGCGGGTATTGCGGTGTTCGAAGCCTGCTCCGGTGTACTCCTGGGCGCAGGGCTTGGCCTGAGCAGCATGGTGGTCAGTATTCTGTTTATTCTGCCTATTCCTGCGGCATTCTTCGGTGCCTGGTTTGCCGGACGTCCCAACAAACGTTTCTCGACGTTAATGTGGCAATCGGTCATTAGCTGCCTGCTGGCAGGCGTAATGATGTGGATCCCGGGGCTGTTCGGCGTGATGACCGTCTGGACGTTGCTGATCCCGGCGGCACTGTTCTTCTTCGGTGCGGGGATGCTGTTCCCGCTCGCCACCAGCGGCGCGATGGAGCCATTCCCGTTCCTTGCAGGCACTGCGGGGGCGCTGGTGGGCGGTTTGCAGAATATCGGTTCCGGTGCGCTGGCCTGGCTCTCCGCTATGATGCCGCAGACCGGTCAGGCTAGTTTGGGTTTGCTGATGACGCTGATGGGACTGCTGATTTTACTGTGCTGGCTGCCGCTGGCATCGCGTGTCCCGCATCACGAGCAACCGGTTTAACCGCATGATGGCCCGGCTTTTCGCCGGGCTTTTCACAGACAGGGGTGATCATCGCCTGCAGCAGCGGTTCTGGTGCGGGTCGCCATGCCCCCTCTTCCCCGTCGTAAAACTGGAAATCCGCGTTGATCGCATAGGGAATTTTCGCCTTTTGCAGCTCACAGGCCATAAAGGTAGCAAAGGCCATTTGCGAAGCGGTTGGGGTGAAGTGGCTTGATTCCCCCACACCCCAACCCCCAACCCAGCTAACGTGTCCGGTTTTTTGTTGCCAGTGCAGCGCGGTAGTGATGCGATTATGAATCGCGGCTTTCTCCGCCGCCGTCCCGGACGTCCACGGATATTTACCGCTATTTTTCAGCGGCCCCCACGGGAAAATGTGCCACTCAGCCAGAAGGTAGTTTTGGCTGTGCGCAGGGAGCTTCAGGCTGGATAAATCTTCCGGTGCGGCACGCAGGCGGGGAGCGATAAAAATCATGCGATTAGCATCAATTGCATGAATGTCTTTGATTGTCTTCTCATACACACGGTTGAGCGATGCCGTATTGTGATTGAGCTTGTCCGCAGGTTCGTAGATCAGGTCAAAACCCAGCAGTGGCGAGCTTTGGCCGAAATAGTGCGCGACAGCAATCCACCAGTTGATCACCTCTTTCTCGTTATCCGCTTTCGGGTCACTTTTATACTCATCAGCCTGATAAGAGATAATCGGGATCACACCATATTGCTCGCAGGCTTCCACCAGCTTGCGCAGATGAATCAACCGCGCTTCCGTCGGCTCATCGGCTACTCGGATGCGCACGTGGGTAATGCCCTTTGCGCGAAAATCGCGCACCACCAGCGGGTCGAATTCGCGGATCCCGCGTTCGGTACGCGCCCAGTCGACATCGAGACCCACACCCAGCAGCTGCGCATAGCGGGCAGCTGTCATCGGCGGCTCAGCAGCAATGGCCGAGCCGGAAGCGATCAGTAACGCAGAGGCAATAAAAGGCTTTAACACGGTTTACCCTGGATAAATCGAAAGCATTACCTGTATTTAGCACGCTTTTTCACATTTGGTGTAGAGCCAAAGCGTAATAATTCTTCAGCTTGCCAGTTCTCTCAGCCAGCCAATAAAGGCGTCTATTTTCGGCCATTGGCGACCAGAAAGCGTCGAAATATAGTAGTGCTGATGACATTTCAGGGTCTTTTCGCCAAACGGGGCGATCAGCTCGCCCCGTTCGAGCCGTTTCTGCACCAGCCGCTTTCTGCCCATCGCGACGCCTACGTGGTTGATGGCCGCAATAATCGCTAAATCGGAACGATCGAAACCAATTCCAGATGATGGCGGCATATTCACCGCAAAATGCTGCGCCCAGCTAAGCCACTCATCCGTACCGGAATCGTTGCTCCAGGCCTGACGGTCGTGCAGCAGCGTGCAGTGACTGAGGTTATCGGCGTTTTTCAGCAGTTCATGCTCGCGGGCATACTGCGGTGAGCAGACAGGCAAAATCTCCTCATCCATCAAAAAGTGATGAGAAAGGTGATTTGGCGGCGTATCGTCAAAATACAGCGCAAGATCGACACCCGTTCGCTGCATGTTGACGTAATCATTGCCGGTCAGAATAGTGAGAGAAATAGACGGGTAGCGGCGGGTAAAATCCCCCAGCATGGGGACCAGCCAGCACTGGGCAATCGACGGCCGGGAATAAACCGTCAGCGTGCCGGACAGCGCCTGGTTTTTGATGT
Source organism: Enterobacter sp. 342 (assembly GCF_036663495.1). NCBI lineage: Bacteria > Pseudomonadati > Pseudomonadota > Gammaproteobacteria > Enterobacterales > Enterobacteriaceae > Enterobacter > Enterobacter sp. 342. Next base: position 66,382 of record NZ_JAWUEI010000017.1, on the reverse strand, counting down.
CCAGGATCTCCTGGTTCAGGGTGTCGAGTGAAGATTTGAGCGTCCAGTAAACGCGTTTTCCCTCCTGCGTCAGCTCCACTTTACGGTGCGAGCGGACAAATAGCTGAATACCCAACTCCTCTTCCAGCAGGTTGATGCGGTGACTCACCGCGCTGGGGCTGAGCGACAACTCTTCCGCAGCCAGCGCGAAGGACTCGTGCCGGGCAGCCACCTCAAAGGTGTACATTTTCGACAGCTGCCAGCCGTTTAACAGCCGATTTCGGGCTTCATTCACATCGTTCATCACAATTCCCACGCCTTGTTTTCATGTTCAGCATACCGTTCAAAGGTGAATTTATGTGAACCTAATACGAATTTAGTGCGCTTTTTAGAGTTTAGTCACTCAGTTGATCCAATCTGGCTCATCTGAAAGCCAATTTATATCGTTTGTCAGCCCATGCCGTTTTTTCGTCCAATACCCGTAGATTACTTAAGGGTGAGGTGAGGTGAGATATGGGATCTCAGGTCTGGGTTGTGGCAACGCTGCTCGTCAGCATCGTGTTGATTGTTTTAACCATCGTAAAACTGAAGTTTCACCCGTTCCTCGCACTGCTGCTGGCGAGCTTTTTCGTCGGTGCAATGATGGGGATGAGCCCGCTGGATATGGTGAACGCCATTGAGAACGGGATTGGCGGTACGCTGGGCTTCCTGGCGGCGGTCATCGGCCTTGGCACTATTCTTGGCAAAATGATGGAAATCTCCGGGGCGGCAGAGCGCATCGGGATCACACTGCAGCGCTGCCGCTGGCTGTCAGCTGACGTGATTATGGTGCTCGTGGGGATGATTTGCGGGATCACGCTGTTTGTGGAAGTGGGCGTGGTGCTGCTGATACCGCTGGCATTTTCCATTGCCAAAAAGACCCACACCTCACTGCTCAAACTTGCCATTCCGCTCTGTACCGCATTGATGGCGGTGCACTGCGTGGTGCCTCCCCATCCTGCGGCGCTGTTTGTCACCAATAAATTAGGTGCGGACGTCGGAACGGTTATCGTCTACGGTCTGCTGGTGGGCCTGATGGCCTCGCTGATAGGCGGCCCGCTGTTCCTGAAACTGCTCGGCAACCGTCTGCCGTTTAAACCGGTTCCGGCTGAATTTTCAGACCTGAAAGTTCGGGAGGAGCACACGCTGCCATCGCTGGGTGCAACACTGTTCACGGTACTGCTGCCGATTGCCCTGATGCTGGTGAAAACCATCGCTGAGTTAAATATGGCGAAAGAAGGTACGCTGTATACGCTGCTGGAGTTTATCGGTAACCCGATCACCGCGATGTTTATCGCCGTGTTTGTTGCCTATTACCTGCTGGGGATCCGCCAGCATATGAGCATGGGCGCAATGCTGACCCATACTGAGCACGGCTTTGGCTCTATCGCGAACATTTTGCTGATTATCGGCGCAGGCGGGGCGTTTAACGCCATCCTGAAAACCAGCGGGCTGGCGGATACGCTGGCGCATATTCTCTCGAACCTGCATATGCACCCTATCCTGCTCGCCTGGCTGGTGGCGCTGGTGCTGCATGCCGCCGTGGGTTCGGCCACGGTGGCGATGATGGGAGCCACCGCGATTGTTGCGCCGATGCTGCCGCTTTACCCGAACGTGAGCCCGGAGATCATCACTATTGCCATCGGTTCCGGCGCAATTGGCTGCACAATCGTTACCGATTCTCTGTTCTGGCTGGTGAAGCAGTACTGCGGCGCGACCCTGAATGAGACCTTCAAATACTATACGACGGCGACGTTTATCGCCTCGGTGCTTGCACTTGCTGGCACATTCCTGCTTTCTTTCATTATCTGAGCGCGAAGAGACGTATTATGGAAAACGCAACTATCACTACTTTAACCGCACAGTTTCCTCTGGTTGAGGATCTGATCGCCCTGAAAGAAACCACCTGGCTTAACCCGCGTACCACCACGCTGGCAGAAGGATTGCCTTACGTCGGGCTAACCAAAGCCGACGTGGACGACGCGCATGCTCGCCTCAACCGTTTCGCGCCGTATCTGGCGAAAGCATTCCCGGAAACGGCGGCGACCAATGGCATCATCGAATCTGAACTGGTTGCTATTCCGGCGATGCAAAAACGGCTGGAAAAGGAATTTGCTACAAACATTCCTGGCACCCTGCAGCTGAAAAAAGACAGCCATCTGCCGATCTCTGGCTCCATCAAAGCGCGCGGCGGCATCTATGAAGTACTGACCCATGCCGAAAAACTGGCGCTGGACGCCGGATTGCTGAGCATTGAAGACGACTACAGCATCCTGCTGGAGCCACGCTTTAAGGACTTCTTCAGTCAGTACAGTATCGCCGTAGGGTCGACCGGCAACCTGGGGATGTCCATCGGCATTATGAGTGCTCGTATCGGCTTTAAGGTGACGGTGCATATGTCTGCTGACGCCCGCGAGTGGAAAAAAGCCAAACTGCGCAGCCACGGCGTGATCGTCGTGGAGTATGAGCAGGATTATGGCGTGGCGGTGGAACAGGGGCGCAAAGCGGCAGAAAGCGATCCGAACTGCTTCTTCATTGACGATGAAAACTCCCGCACCCTGTTCCTGGGCTATGCGGTGGCAGGCGAGCGCCTGAAGGCACAGTTTGCCGCCCAGGGACGTGTAGTGGATGCAGAACATCCGCTGTATGTTTACCTGCCATGCGGCGTCGGCGGTGGTCCTGGCGGCGTGGCGTTTGGTCTGAAACTGGCCTTTGGTGATAACGTTCACTGCTTCTTCGCGGAGCCAACGCACTCGCCGTGCATGCTGCTGGGCGTCTACACCGGCCTGCACGATGAAATCGCGGTGCAGGATCTGGGCATCGATAACGTGACGGCCGCAGACGGTCTGGCCGTAGGACGGGCCTCCGGCTTCGTGGGCCGCGCGATGGAGCGTCTGCTTGATGGGTTCTATACGCTTTCCGATCAGAGCATGTACGACATGCTCGGCTGGCTGGCGCAGGAGGAAGGGATCCGTCTGGAGCCGTCGGCACTGGCAGGCATGGCCGGTCCGGTCCGCGTTGATGCCGGTGAGAACGTTACCCACCTGGTCTGGGCAACCGGCGGCGGAATGGTACCGGAAGACGAGATGGCAAAATATCTGGCTAAAGGGAAAAAATAACCTGCAGGTGGGTTGCCGCAAACAGCAGTGACAGCGACAGCACCGCAAGCGCAATCAGGAACTTATCCCGTACCGCTTGCGGCTGCACAAAATCGTTCTGTGACACATCCATCAGGTTACGGCTGCGGGTATAGCGCCATAAAATGAGTGCCACCAGCGCCAGCACAACCAGTGAGATCCAGAATGGCACCCCTGTACGGTGCCAGTTGTGCTTAATCGCCAGGGCAATCAGCGCGCCGTACCCAAGCAGCGTGCGCAGCCAGGCGAGTGATGTCCGCTCCGGCTGCAGGCCGGGGTCGGCTTCGCGTCGCGCTTTGCGGCTATCCACCATAGAACACCAGCACCATAATCACCCCCGCCACCGTCAGCAGGATCGTACTGATGATGAGTAACCCGCGCGTATAGGGCAGATCCTGCTTCAGACGCATCGCCTTCTCATTGCGCAACCAGCGCAGGTAGCCGTAAATCGCCAATACACCCGCGAACAGGCACAGCAGCAACGCCAGCACCTCGCGAATCAGCGGTGTGGCAAAATCAGGTGCGAGTTGATCAAGACCCACCCCTGCGGCAAGAAAGCCCAGCGCTGTGCGGATCCACGCCAGAAATGTGCGTTCATTAGCCAGAGAGAAGCGATAGTCCGGCGCTTCACCGAGGCGGGAAATTTTCATGAAGGTTCCTTGTCGTGCCAGAGACAGGCTTCAGCATAGCGTAAATCGACAAGGACAAGGAGACCGGCATCGGGCGATGCCGGTCGGAAAGGTTAATGCAGCTCTGGCCAGTAACCCTTGTTGGCCTCGATGAGGTCATCCAGGATGGCTTTCGCAACGGAGGCACTCGGCACGGTTTTCGACAGGGTAATCGCCTGCCAGAGTTTCTGGTATGAGCGTTGTTCCCAGGCATCCACCACCAGTTTTTCCACCGCTACCTGCTGACTCATCAATCCTTTCTGGAAGTGCGGAATATCGCCCACGGTCAGTGGTTCCGGCCCGTTGTGGCCCACCAGACACGGAATTTCTACCATCGCGTCGGCATCAAAGTTATGGATAGCCCCATTATTCGGCACAATCAGCAACATGCGCTCCTGGGTGTTAAAGGCAATCGCGGTGGCCAGATCGACGATGTACGACGCATGTTCGTCAATTTCCAGCTCGCCGGCGGAGGATTTACCGGCTTCGATAATCGCCCGACAAGAGCTGAACACGTGCTTTTCGCGGTGATCCATGACTTCATTGGCGCGGGTCCGTTCCGGGTTGGAGTGCGCGACCACATAGTCCGGGAACAGGTAATACTTCAGATAGGTGTTTGGCATAGTGTCCGGATCCAGCGCCTGCACGTCTTTTGCTTTGGCAAAGGTATCGTTCCAGCTCGCTTCGGTATGCGCATCTTCTGAAGGTGGTACATAGCCATTTTTCGCCACATATTCGCGCAGTTTCGGCATCAGATCGTTGCCGTTAAGATCTTCAATCGACGTCCACCAGCCGAAGTGGTTCAGGCCGTAGTAGCGCACGCGCATCTCTTTGCGGTCCTTCAGGCCAACAATCTGTGCCATGCGCCCTTCAATGCCGATCGGCATATCGCAGATGTTCAGGATTTTGGCGTTCGGACGCAGACGGCGGGTGGCTTCCGCCACAATCGCCGCCGGGTTGGAGTAGTTCAGCATCCAGGCGTTCGGGGAGTACTGCTCCATATAATCCACCAGTTCCAGCACGCCGCCGATAGAGCGCATACCGTAAGAGATCCCACCCGGGCCGCAGGTTTCCTGACCCAGCACACCGTGGCGAAGCGGGATTTTCTCGTCTTTTTCACGCATTGGGTATTTGCCCACGCGGATATGCGCCATCACAAAATCGACATCGGTAAAAGCGGCTTTTGGATCGGTGGTGTAGCTGAATTCAATTTCCGGAGCCTGTTCCTTGAGGATAATTTTGCACGCCTCAGCGATGGTTTCCTGGCGGGCACCGTCGTTGTCATAGAACTTCAGCGCGCGCAGCGGGAAACGGTCACGGTTGGCTAACAGCATCAGGACGATACCAGGCGTGAAAGTGCTACCGCCGCCTGCAATGACAACTGAGAATTTTTTCATGATATAGCCTCTGTCAGGGTGGTTTGTTCATTCGTTAAAGGGGTTTTCATCAGTGATTCCAGCTGGTCACGCACCTGAGGAACGTGCAGACCGACAATCACCTGAATACCGTTGCCGCGCCGGACGACACCGTGTGCGCCCAGGGCTTTAAAGACGTCGTCGCTTTGGGTTTGCGCCATATCGACCAGCGCGATACGTAGGCGGGTGGCGCAGTTGTTGATGCTTTCGATATTGGCCGCACCACCGAGTGCCTGTAAGAATCCGGCGGCTTGTCCAGCCTGCTGGCTGGCCGCCACCGGGGCGGTGGTTTGCTCGCGCGCGGCCTTATACTCAGCCTTGCTGTAGAGTTTTATTTCGCTCTCTTCCCGGCCAGGTGTTTTGAGGTTCAGACGCTCAATCAGCGTTTTGAAGACCACGAAGTAGATACCGGTGAAGCAGACGCCGATACCGATTTGGGTGAACATCATTGAGGCGTGGTTATGGAACATTGGGATCCAGTTTTGCGGCAGGAACTGGTCCAGCATGCCACCGCCCATATTGCCTACCACGCCAAAGATGTACATCACCGTCGCCATCGTCGCGGCCAGTACGGCGTGGACGGCAAACAGTAGCGGCGAAATAAACAGGAAGGTGAATTCGAGTGGCTCGGTAATCCCCACCAGTACGGCGGTGAGCGTAGCCGGGATCAGCAACCCAGCCACCTTGACGCGGTTTTCCGGCGACGCGGTGTACCACAGCGCCAGCGCAATCCCGACAGAGCCAAACACTTTGGAGTTACCGTGCAGCGCGAATCCGCCTTCCGGGAACAGGGTTTTCAGCGGCAGTGTACTCTGGCTAAATTCCTGCAGATGCTGCGCCCAGTAGACCTGAATCCCCCCTTCCACTGCCGCAGGGCCGAAGATAAACGGACCATAGACAAAGTGATGCAATCCGGTTGGGATCAGAATGCGTTCCAGGAAGGTATAAACCCAGACCCCCAATGCACCGGCAGAACGTAAGAAGGCCTGCAGAGATTCAATGCCCATTTGCACTTTCGGCCAGCCCAGCAGCGTCAGCCAGGCGCAGGGGATCATAACGAAGAATGCAAGGATAACGACGAACGACGTACCCTGGAAAATCCCCAGAAAAACCGGCAGCGGCTTGTCGAAATAGCGGTTATGGATCGCGGTGACGATGCCCGAAATCACAATCGCCCCAATAATGCTGGTATCCAGCGTTTTGATGCCCGCAATCATCGCCAGCCCGCTTCCGGCCGTCGGTTCGGCGGAGAAATCGACGCCAAAGAAATGACCCCAGGTCATCCCCATCGCATTGATGAAGTAGTTCCAGGTCAGGAAGCTAATCAGCACCGCCAGACAGGCACGGCCCTGCGCCTGCTTCGCCAGACCAATCGGCAGGCCGACGGCAAAAATCAGCGGCATATTGCGAAACACCGCCCAGCCGCCCTCTTCAATGATGTGAACGATCTGCGCGAAAAGATTATCCGGAGCGGTTAAAGCCTCACCCACAAACAGCGGGTTGCGAAGCATGATGGCGATTCCCACCACGATCCCGGCGAACGGAAACAGCAACACCGGGGTAAACATGGCACCGCCAAAACGTTGTATTTGACTGAGCATTTTTAAATCCTCACGTAACAACCTGTAGGGGGTAGAGGCCTTTATGGTTTTTTGCTGGCCTGAGGTGAGCATAAGAACTTACTGATGCGCGAACATGGCGTGCCGCTGCGATTCGTGATCGCATTCATGGTTTTATTTTGACCAGTCAGGTCTACTTTTCGTTATAAATATGGACATGTCAGGACACAATCCACCTCCAGACAAAGGCAGAGAGGTCTACTGGTGATCTACAAATCTATTGCCGACAGATTGCGGCTGCGGCTGAATTCATCGGACTACAACATCGGCAGCCCGCTTCCTGGTGAAAAGGCGTTGGCGCAGGAATTCGGCGTGGCGCGGATGACCATTCGAAAGGCACTGGACTTGCTGGTCAGTTGGGGACTGGTGGAGCGGCGGCACGGCAGCGGGACGTTTGTATCGCGAAAAGATGTCCATCATGAAACCACTAACCTGACCGGGCTGGTGGAGGTGCTGCGTCAGCAGGGGAAAGAGGTGCAGAGCAAGGTGTTGCAGTTCGAAGTCATGCCCGCACCGCCCGCCATCGCAAGCCAGCTGCGGATACAGGTGGATGAACGGATCTACTTTTCGCGTCGCGTGCGTTTCGTGGATGGGAAACCCCTGATGCTGGAGGACAGCTTTATGCCCGTGAAGCTGTTTCGCAATCTGTCGCTGGCGCATCTTGAAGGGTCGAAGTTTGATTACATCGAGAAGGAGTGTGGGATCACTATCAGCGGTAACTACGAGAGCCTGACGCCAGTGCTGGCAGATAAACAGCTGGCCGGTTACCTGAACCTGCCGGAACAAACGCCGCTGCTGCGAATTACATCTCTCTCTTACAGCGACAGCGGCGAGTTCCTCAATTATTCCGTGATGTTCCGTAATACCAGCGATTACCAGGTGGACTACCATCTGCGGCGCATCCACCCGGACGCATTGCTAGCTCATCCCCCAGAACAGCACCGCCAGTAGCTGCGGGGTGATGATGCGCAGGAACATGACCAGCGGGTAGACTGTGGCATAGGACAATGCTGCCGCACCGCTGGTGGCGTGCAGGTTATTGGCAAAAGCCAGCGCGGGGGGGTCCGTCATGGAACCAGCAAGCATGCCGCACAGCGTCAGATAGTTCATTTTGGCGAACATCCGCGCCAGAATGCCCACCGTAAGGAGCGGGATCGCCGTGATAAATATCCCGTAGCCGACCCAACTCATCCCTTCGCCCTTGACCAGAGTATCAACAAAATCTCCGCCGGATTTCAGGCCGACAACGGCCAGAAACAGCACGATGCCCAGCTCGCGCAACGCCAGGTTGGCGCTCGGTGGCATAAACCAGTAGAGCTTACCGATGCAGCCGATACGACCAAGAATGAGCGCCATAATCAGCGGCCCACCCGCCAGGCCCAGCTTGAGCGCAACCGGGAAACCCGGCACGTACAGCGGAATGGAGCCCAGAAGTACGCCAAGCCCGATACCGATAAACACAGGCAACATCTGCACCTGCTGCAGTTTTTGCTGAGCATTACCCACCATATCCGCCACAGCATCAATCGAAGACGGCCGCCCGACAAGGTTGAGGATATCCCCGAACTGCAGGCTCGCCTCCGGGCTGGCAACCAGCTCAACACCCGCACGGTTGAGACGGGAGATCACCACGTCATAGCGCTCTTTTACCTGCAGATCGCGTATTTTCTTGCCCAGAACGTGCTCGTTAGTTACCACTACGCGCTCCACGCGCATATCGGTGCCACGGGTTGAGAGCGACGTATCCACTTCCTGACCAATCACCAGCCGCGCGTTGTTTAAATCCCCGGGCTGGCCGACCAGGTGCAGCAGATCACCTTGCTGAATGATGGTGCCTGGCGCGGGCACCATCAGCATATCGTCACGCTTAAGGCGGGAGCAGATAATATTGGCGCTATTCAGGATCGGTACATCCTGAATCGCCATATTGTTCAGATTGGGGTTATCAACCCGAATATTGATGGTTTTGATCGGCATATGGCCGTTAGTGAGGGTGGTTTCGTGGTCCTTCGCCTCTTTGTCGACATTAATCCGGAACAGGACGCGTACCAGCCACATGGAGAGCAGAATGCCGCAAATCCCAAACGGATAGGCCATGGCATAGCTCATCCCCATCTGGTCGACAATGCCGGGTTCGATACCCAAATCGCGCAGAATTTGCTGCCCCGCACCGAGTGCCGGTGTGTTGGTCACCGCCCCGGAGAAAATACCCAACACCACAGGCAGCGGGATATCAAAGACTTTATGCAGAATAGCGGTGACCAGCCCACCCATCACCACAATGCCAAGAGCAAACAGGTTGAGCCGTAATCCGGAGACCCGAAGAGAGGCGAAAAAGCCCGGCCCCACCTGAATACCGATGGTATAAACGAAGAGGATCAGACCGAATTCCTGAATAAAGTGGAGCATTTCGGCACTGAGGACCAGCCCGAGTTTGTCGGCAAAGTGCCCGACAAAAATTCCGCCAAACAGAACCCCGCCAATCCCAAACCCGACGCCACGGATTTTGATATTACCTATCCACAGTCCAACTACAGCGACCAGGGCCAACACGCTAACCGTTAACGCGATATCACTCATGATCCACTTCCTGTGCATAACCTTAGTTATGACGAGGATTCTCTCAGAGCCAAAGGCGGTTGTATGGGCGATGGCGCACAAAAAAGCCCTGCCGTGGCAGGGCTTTGTGCTGTCTGTGAGTATTGTCGGGTGGCGGCTACGCCTTACCCGACCTACAGGATCGGCGGGATTGTTAACTGTTTAACGCAGGCCGCTCGCTAATGGCGATACGCTGTGGCGCAATGGATTCCGGCACATTACGGGTCAGGTCGATATGCAACAGCCCGTTGGTAAACGTGGCGCCAGAAACTTCCATATGATCGGCCAGGGTAAAGCTCAGGCTAAACGGCTGAGTGACCAACCCCTGATGTAACCATTTGGTCTCGGTTTCTGGTTTTTCCGGCGTACCCTTCACGGTCAGACGCGTGCCTTCAAGCTGGATATCCAGATCGTCCTGACGGAAACCGGCCAGCGCCAGGGTGATGCGATAGTGGTTATCATCGCTTTTTTCGATGTTGTACGGCGGAAATGTCTGTTGCTCGGTGGTGCTTTGCAGGGCGTTAGCCAGTTTGTCAAAACCAATCCACTGACGCAGCAGGGGGGATAAATCGTAGTTACGCATACTAAATCTCCTTCTGAGAAGCGAGTTCGGCACAGTTTAATTTTGTGCGCAGTTATTCCTGCAAATCCCGATGGATTCGCATATGCTCCCATTACGGCAAGCAATTCTGGATGGGCCGCTTAGGCGACCCGCATAATTAGTTAATTTCGATACGACGCGGCTTTTTCTCTTCCGGGATCACGCGTTCCAGTTCGATAAACAGCAGGCCGTTAACCAGGTTCGCGCCTTTAACGTGAATGTTCTCAGCTAACTGGAACTTACGTTCAAAGTTGCGCTCGGCAATGCCCTGGTAAAGGTAGGTACGTTCTTTCTGCTCGGCCGTATGGGAACCTTTCACCACCAGCAGGTTGTCCTGGGCGGTGATCTCCAGTTCGTTTTCTGCAAAACCTGCGACGGCAATCGCGATGCGGTAGTGGTTTTCATCAACCAGCTCAACATTGTATGGAGGGTAGCCGTTGCTCTGGCTTTGGTTATTTTCTAAATGGTTAAACAGGCGGTCAAAACCAATTGCAGAACGGTATAGCGGAGAAAGATCGAAGTTACGCATAAATAAAACTCCTGAAATCAGCGAGAAAATGTAGCCTTCCACCATGGACAGGCCTTAGTACCCCGAACACCCATCAGGCGTGTTCGTTTTCGTGGTTACATTCTTAAAATGGGTCTGGAACCGGGCTTTTCAAGCACGACAGCTGCACTTTTTTTTGCACTTTCGTGCATCTCGCTTAGACTGGGACAACAGCACAAAGGGTTAAATTGCGATGGCTGCCACAGTGCGGGGTTATCGGGCTATCCATTTTGGTTAAGGCTCGCTATAAACCTGAGTTGCAGGTCTTTGCAGTGCCATTAATGATGACTGAGTGATGATGAAAAATGTTCTGATAAAGCTGACGACGTTCAGCGGGGTAGTTTTACTTTGCGGGTGTTCGAGCGTGATGTCTCACACCGGCGGTAAAGAAGGAACATATCCGGGGACGCGTGCCAGCGCGGCGATGATCTCCGATGACGATACAAACTGGGGCACCAAATCCCTGGTTATCCTGGATATGCCGTTTACGGCTGTGGCGGATACGCTTTTGCTGCCGTGGGATATGTTTCGTAAGGACAATTCCGTGCGCTCACGGGTAGAAAAAAGCGAGCAGGAGAATCTGGCGACAAACTCCGTCATTCCGCCCGCTGAATTGCCTCCACGCTAGTGTTGCGCGGTTTCTGTTAACCAAAGCTGACGGAAACCGCCTGTCTCTTCCATCCACGCAATAAAACGTCCGTCCGGGGAAAATACGACAGCATCTGCTGAAGGTGGGTTGCCGTGATCGGACGTCAAAAACGTCACCGCACCAGTCTGCGCATCGCAACAGGCGATCCGATTTTCAAGCACGAATCCCAGCATGTTCCCGGAAGGGTGCCAGTTAAACGCTGACTGGATACCACTCGCCGAATGGGTTAACTGGCGCGTCTCGCCACCCTCAGGTGAGATCAGCCACAACTGCACAATACCGTTATCATCGCGCATCAGAAACGCGACCTGCGTCCCTTGCGGATTACAGCGCACCCAGTGACGCGGCACGTTCACAAGCCCCGGATACGCCCTTTGATGCGTAAAGGTCAGACGACGCTGCTTAACCCCTGCTGGCGGGGCAGGCAGGGTTTCAGTCGTACCCTGCAGAGGCTCATCGCCCGAACGCTTCCAGCCCTGTTCGTCTTCAGGCAACTCAACAATAAACAGTTCTGGCACTTTCTCGCCCTGCACTGACAGGGTATCGCCAATAAACGCCAGTCGGTCATTACCCACCCAGCCCTCTTCATAGGCGCGGTTGATGTCATCGCTGCCAGGCTGAGGTGTTGGCGTCGTGCGGCTCACCAGCACGCTCCAGTATGCACCGGCATATTCTCGCGGATGGTTCCCCTGTGGGTTCACCGGGCCAAATGGTGCAGCAACCCCCACGTTACGTAAATCGAGTTTCGGATCGCGCTCGTGCAGGACGTGGTCGTTATAGGTAAAGCTAACGAGCTGCCCGTTCGGGCTGAAGACGTGTACGTGGCTGCCGCCGCGCAACGCGCCTGCGGTGTAAGGCGCGGTGATATCCATCGCATCCAGGTTGCTCGCCTGACCATGATGCGCAATCACTCCCTGGCGATGGTGAAAATCATAGTGCCAGTCTGCATCCGGGTTTTTCGGGCCATGGATAAACACATACTTATCTTCAGCGGGATGAACGGTCACCACGCCGACATGCGCGCCGTCAGTAGCACGATAAATCACCTCAACCTCGCCCGTACTGACATTGACTCGCTCAATGGTTTCACCAGTGAACGATGCGCCCGACGGGCGTACATCAAAGACGAGCCACTGACTGTCCGGCGTCCAGGTATTGGTATTGGTTAGCTGGTGATGGCGGGAAGCGAAGGTGATTTGTTTCATGAGGATACCCTGATGCGCAGTTGTCGCATCAGGGTATCGCAAGCAGGTTTTTAGTTCAGCACAAACTTCTCAATGGCATACGCCACGCCGTCTTCCAGGTTGGATTTAGTGACAAAATTGGCCACTTCTTTTACCGATGGGATCGCGTTGTCCATTGCCACCCCCATACCTGCGTATTCAAGCATCGCGATGTCGTTTTCCTGATCGCCCAGGGCCATAATCTCCTCAGGTTTGATTCCCAGTGCATCGGCCAGTGATTTAACACCGGTACCTTTATTCACGCGTTTATCGAGAATTTCGAGGAAGTACGGCGCACTTTTTAGCACGGTGTATTTCTCTTTCACTTCCGCCGGGATGCGCGCAATCGCTTTGTCCAGGATCTCAGGCTCGTCAATCATCATCACTTTCAGGAATTGTGTCGCCGGGTCCATTTTCTCGGCTTCACAGAACACCAGCGGAATGGTCGCAACGAAGGACTCATGTACGGTGTAGTAGCTGATATCGCGGTTGGCGGTATAGAGCGTATTGCGATCGAGCGCGTGGAAGTGAGAACCCACTTCACGGGACAGTTTTTCCAGGAACAGGTAATCATCATAGCTCAGCGCGGTTTGCGCAACCGCGCTGCCATCCGCAGCTTTTTGCACCAGCGCACCGTTATAAGTAATGCAGTAATCACCCGGCTGATTCATGTGCAGCTCTTTCAGGTAGCTGTGCACACCGGCATACGGACGACCTGTGGTCAGTACCACATTCACGCCCTTTGCGCGTGCCGCGGCAATTGCGTTTTTAACGGCTGGAGAGATGGTGTGGTCTGGCAGCAGCAGTGTGCCGTCCATATCGATTGCAATGAGTTTGATAGCCATGAGGTCCCCGGAATAAATGAGTGCAACCCATGCTAACGCGATTAAGCACACAAAAATAGAGCTAGATTGCGCAACCAGATCACCCCTTTTCAGGCTTATCCCGGGGAACGACAATTTACTCGCGGGTGAGGACTATTTTGCCAAACGCACCGCGATCGAGGTGTTCAAGTGCCTGTTCAAGCTCATCAAAACGGTAGCGATGCTCAATTACAGGTTTTAATCCGGTTACATCGACAGCATGAACAAAATCCTCCAGCGCCCGACGGTGCCCAACGCCAATCCCCTGAATAACCGGAGATTTCAGCAACAGCTCGCCAGCTGGGAGTGAAATTTCGGTCCCGGCCAGAACACCGATAACCGAGATACGTCCATGAACGGCAACGGCGCGCATGGAATGCTTCAGGTTTTCACCCCCTACGGTTTCGATAATATGGTCGATACCGCGATCCTGAGTCAGCGCCAGAATGGCTTCAGCCCAGTCACCTTTCAGCCTGTTGATCCCCTGGTCAGCCCCGAGTTTTTTGGCCAGTGTCAGTTTTTCATCACTACCGGAGGTGACAAAAACCTCTGCTCCGTGTGCTTTTGCAATTTGCAGGGCGAATATCGCTACGCCGCCCGTCCCCTGTACCAGCACCGATTGCCCGGCGCGTAACAGGCCGCGCTCCACCAGCGCAAACCATGCGGTAAGCCCTGCGCAGGGTAAGGTGCTGGCCTCTGCGTCATCCAGTGTTTCCGGAGCGGCCACCAGCCAGTCTGCATTCACAATCACATATTCAGCCAGCATCCCCTGGAAGTATCCACCGGACGTTTTATAGGGCAAATTGCGCGCATCCGCCTGCGGCTTGCCGTCGATCCACTCAGGGAAGAAGGTTGAGATGACACGAGCGCCGGGTTTGAAACGTGTTACCCCTTCACCAATGCTGTCCACCACACCCGCCATGTCAGACGCCGGCGTAAACGGGAAGGAACGTGAAATCGGCATGTTGCCTTCAATCACCATTTTATCGCGGTAGTTGAGCGCAACGGCATTCACCCGCACACGCACTTCACCCGGACCAGGCTGTGGAACAGGTTCCTGAATGAGTCTGAGGTTCTCGCGCCCGAGGGCGTTCATCGACCAGCGTTGCATTGTCTCTGTCATTGTATTTCTCCAGCCATCAAATGAGTTTCAGGACTCACAGTCTAGCGTTGACTCATCATCACCAGTGGCGATAAGTTTTCTCTTTATTGTCGCCATAATGGATACAATCCATGACCGATACACTGAAGGATATTCCTGTTTTTGTGGCCGCCGTTGAGGCGGGGAGTTTTGCTCAGGCCGCAACTCGCCTGCATTTATCGCGCTCGGCAGTTGGGAAAAGCATCGCTCGCCTCGAAGAGCGACTGGGCGTTCGTCTTTTCCAGCGCACCACCCGTAGCCAGAGCCTGACCGATAACGGCGCGCTTTTTTATGAGCGCTGTCTGCGCGCTCTGGAGGAAATTCGTGGTGCAGAATCACTGCTTGAAACAGGGAAACAGCAGGTCAGTGGCCGCCTGCGTGTTGCCATGCCGGTGCTGTTTGGTCGCCAGTGCGTCGCCCCGCTGTTGATTGAACTGGCGCAAGAACACCCCGGACTTGAACTGGAAATGTCATTCAGTGACCGCGTGGTGGATCTTGTCGAGGAAGGGTTTGATATGGCGGTGCGTAACGGCGTGCTTCAGGACAGTAGCGTTCTGGTTGCCAGAAGGCTGGGGGAACATCGCATGGTGCTGTGCGCCGCGCCGGATTATCTGCGGAAGAAAAACATGCCAGAAACCGTGGATGATTTACACCAGCATACGGCCATTAACTATCTGCGGACAGGCAGAGTGCTCCCCTGGCAACTCATGGACAACGACGGAACGCCGCGCACATTTATTCCCCGGTCATCACTCAATATGGATGATTTGCAGGCGATCTGCGACGCTGCGCTGGCCGGACACGGCATTGCATGGCTGCCCTGCTGGATGGTCGTCAAAGATATTCACCAGGGTAAGCTCGTCCCGCTCCTGAAGCAGGCACCGGATGTGCATTTCGACGTTCATGCGGTCTGGCAGCAGACACCGCATCTGCCGTTGAGGGTAAGAATTGCCATCGACATGCTGGTCAGTCGTTTACCGTCAGTGATGTCGCTGGATATGCCCACACCTACAAAAAAGCCGCGCTAAAAGCGCGGCCTGTGTTTTGCAGTGTTACGGCATTAAATATCGATATTAGCCGCTTTCAGGGCGTTCTCTTCGATGAAGGCACGACGTGGTTCAACCGCATCGCCCATCAGGGTAGTGAACAGCTGGTCAGCAGCAATCGCGTCTTTAACGGTCACGCGCAGCATGCGGCGGCTTTCCGGATCCATAGTGGTTTCCCACAGCTGATCCGGGTTCATTTCACCCAGACCTTTATAACGCTGGATAGACAGACCACGACGGGACTCTTTCACCAGCCAATCCAGCGCCTGTTCGAAGCTGGCTACCGGCTGACGACGGTCGCCACGTTCGATAAACGCATCGTCCTCGATCAGACCGCGCAGCTTCTCGCCGAGCGTGCAGATGCGGCGGTATTCCGGGCCGGTAACAAATTCGTGCTCCAGCGGATAGTCGGTGTCGACACCATGGGTACGCACGCGAACAATCGGCTCGAATTGCTGAGCAGCGTTCTGCTGAACATCGAATTTCCACTGGCTACCGTGCTGCTCTTTCTCATTCAGCTCGCTCACCAGAGCGTTCACCCAGCGGGTCACTGTTTGTTCATCGCTCAGGTCAGCTTCGGTCAGCGTTGGCTGATAAACCAGCTCCTTCAGCAGCGCTTTCGGATAACGACGCTCCATACGCCCGATCATTTTCTGCGTGGCGTTGAACTCGGACACCAGGCGTTCCAGCGGCTCACCTGCCAGTGCTGGGGCGCTGGAGTTCGCGTGCAGAGTCGCGCCATCAAGGGCGATGGCGATTTGATACTGATCCATCGCGTCATCATCTTTGATGTACTGTTCCTGTTTGCCTTTCTTCACTTTGTACAGCGGTGGCTGTGCAATGTAGACGTGGCCACGTTCAACAATTTCCGGCATCTGACGATAGAAGAAGGTCAACAGCAGCGTACGGATGTGCGAGCCGTCGACGTCCGCATCGGTCATGATGATAATGCTGTGATAGCGCAGTTTATCCGGGTTGTACTCGTCACGACCGATACCGCAGCCCAGCGCGGTGATAAGCGTCGCCACTTCCTGAGAAGAGAGCATCTTGTCGAAACGCGCTTTCTCAACGTTGAGGATTTTACCCTTCAACGGCAGAATAGCCTGGTTCTTACGGTTACGGCCCTGCTTCGCAGAACCGCCCGCGGAGTCCCCTTCCACAAGGTACAGTTCAGACAGCGCCGGGTCACGTTCCTGACAGTCAGCCAGTTTGCCTGGCAGGCCTGCTAAGTCCAGCGCGCCTTTACGACGGGTCATTTCACGGGCTTTACGCGCCGCTTCACGGGCACGCGCCGCATCAATAATTTTGCCGACAACGATTTTCGCGTCAGACGGGTTTTCCTGCAGATAGTCGCTCAGCAGTTCGTTCATCTGCTGTTCAACCGCCGATTTCACCTCAGAAGAGACCAGTTTGTCTTTGGTCTGTGAGGAGAACTTCGGATCCGGCACCTTCACGGAAACCACAGCAATCAGGCCTTCACGGGCATCGTCACCGGTGGCGCTGACTTTCGCTTTTTTGCTGTAGCCTTCTTTGTCCATGTAGGCGTTCAGGGTACGGGTCATCGCCGCACGGAAGCCTGCGAGGTGAGTACCACCGTCACGCTGTGGAATGTTGTTGGTGAAGCAGTAGATGTTTTCCTGGAAACCATCGTTCCACTGCAACGCCACTTCTACGCCGATACCGTCTTTTTCGGTGGAGAAATAGAAGATATTCGGGTGAATTGGCGTTTTGTTCTTGTTCAGGTACTCAACGAATGCCTTGATACCACCTTCGTAATGGAAGTGGTCTTCTTTGTTGTCGCGTTTATCACGCAGACGAATAGAGACGCCAGAGTTCAGGAACGACAGTTCACGCAGGCGTTTCGCCAGGATGTCGTACTCGAATTCGGTGACGTTAGTGAAGGTTTCCAGGCTCGGCCAGAAACGCACCATGGTACCGGTTTTGTCGGTATCGCCAGTGACAGCCAGCGGTGCCTGCGGCACGCCGTGGGTATACAGCTGGCGGTGAATTTTACCTTCACGCTGAATAACCAGTTCCAGTTTCTGTGACAGGGCGTTAACCACGGAGACACCTACGCCGTGCAGACCGCCGGAAACTTTATAGGAGTTATCATCGAACTTACCGCCTGCGTGCAGCACAGTCATGATAACTTCCGCAGCGGACACGCCTTCCTCCGGGTGGATACCGGTTGGGATGCCACGACCATCATCGGTGACGGATACGGAGTTATCCGCATGGATGGTGACCACGATGTCTTTACAGTGACCCGCGAGCGCTTCGTCGATAGCGTTATCTACCACCTCGAATACCATGTGGTGCAGACCGGTGCCGTCATCCGTGTCGCCGATATACATACCCGGGCGCTTACGCACCGCATCCAGCCCTTTCAGGACTTTGATACTGGAGGAGTCATAAGAATTCGACATCAACGTTTCTCGCTCATTTCAACTTGGGTTAATCCGTTATTTTACCCTTTTCCACGGTAAACATCTTCGAATTTTCGTCCGACATGTCCATAACGTGTTCAGCGCTAATGGCGCTGACGAAAACCTGCGACTGCGTGGCTTTTAAGCGGCTGGCAAGCAGCCCACGCCGCGCATCGTCAAGTTCCGAGGCAAAATCATCTATCAGGTACAGGCAGCGTCGCCCGCTTTCGCGGGTGAGGAACTCCCCCTGCGCCAGGCGTAGCGCGCACATCAGGAGCTTGAGCTGCCCGCGCGACAGCGTGTCTTCCACCGGCGCACCGTCGGCACGAATGCGGAAATCCGCCTTGTGCGGGCCGTGTGCGGTGTAGGTCAACATGCGGTCACGCTCGAAGTTTCTCTCTAACACCTCGGCATAATCCGTCTCTTTCTCCCAGCCGCGCTGGAAGGAGAAGGTGAGAGAGAACTCAGGTAAAAACTGTTTGCAGGTATCCGCCATGTCTTCGGCGATACCTGCGCTGTATTCGGCACGCCAGCGGCTGATTTGTTCCGCGAGAGGGATGAGTTCCATGTCCCACGGACGCAGCTGGGCGTAACGGGTGACCTGGCGCAGTGCAGCGTTACGCTGCTTTAGCAGGCGCTTCAGGTTGCTCCAGGCGTTAAAGAAACCGGCTTCGTTGTGAAAGCATCCCCAGTCGAGGAACGCTCTTCTGTATTTGGGGCCGCCGTTGAGTAAAGTAAACCCCTCAGGCGTAATCAGCTGCATTGGCATCAGCAGCGCCAGCTCCGCCACCTTGTGGCCGTCGGTACCGTCGATGCGCACCTTGCTGTCGCCCTGCTTGTCTTTGGTCAGGCCGATGGCGGTTTCCCGCTCTTCACCCTGTAAACGTCCGTGCAGAACAAAGGACTCCTGCTCGTGACGAATAACGCGACCTATCTGTAAACTGCGAAACGCCCGGCCATGGCCGAGCGTATAGATGGCTTCCAGCACGCTGGTTTTGCCGCTGCCATTCGCGCCAACCAGGAAGTTAAAGCCAGGGGATAAAGCGAGATCCGCGCTTTCAATATTGCGAAAGTCGCGGATCAACAGACGGGTGAGCGACATTACAGTCTCATTGGCATGACAACATAGGCAGCCGACTGTGATGCGGCATCTTCAATCTGTACGCTTGAAACGGAGTCGGTCAGCAGAATGCGCACGTTCTCGCATTTCAGCGCATTCAGCACATCCAGCACGTAGCTGACGTTAAAGCCGATTTCCATCTCAGCCCCGGCGTAGGTGACGTCCAGAATCTCTTCTGCTTCTTCCTGTTCCGGGTTGTTAGCGGTGATTTTGATCTGGTTTTCGCTCACATACAGGCGCACACCGCGGAATTTCTCGTTGGAGAGAATGGCGGCACGGGCAAACGCCTGCTTGAGGCTATCGCAACCCGCTTCCAGCGTTTTGTCCGGGTTCTTCGGCAATACGCGGCGATAATCCGGGAAACGACCGTCAACCAGCTTCGAGGTGAAGACAAAATCGCCTACATGAGCGCGAATGTTATTGCTGCCGATCTGCACGCGCAGCGGAGTATCGCCGCCGTCGAGCATACGCATCAGCTCAATCACGCCTTTACGCGGCACGATCACCGAATGGTTTGGCAGCGAGTCGCCAATTGGCATGGAACAGACCGCCAGACGGTGGCCGTCGGTGGCTACGGTACGCAGCTCTTCACCTTCGGTTTCGAACAGCATGCCGTTTAAGTAGTAACGAACGTCCTGATGCGCCATGGAGAACTGAGTGGCTTCAATCAGACGCTTCATCGTCGCCTGTGGCAGCGTAAATTCAACTTCGCTCTGCCAGTCGTCCAGGTTCGGGAAGTCCGCAGCAGGCAGCGTGGAAAGCGAGAAACGGCTGCGGCCAGAACGCACCAGCATGCGGTCGCCCTCCAGCTGTACGGCGATTTCAGCCCCTTCCGGCAGCCCGCGGCAGATATCAAAGAATTTACGTGCCGGAACCGTGGTCGCGCCCGCGTCGTGCGGCTGAGTCAGCGTAACGCGCGCGATCATTTCCATTTCCAGGTCTGTGCCGGTCAGCGACAGCGTACCGTCCGCGACCTGAAGCAGCAGGTTTCCGAGAATAGGCAGCGTTGGGCGGCCACCTAATGGGCCACTCACCTGTTGCAGCGGTTTTAATAAATGTTCACGTTCAACAGTAAATTTCATAGCGTCACGATGATAATGTTCTGATTAAATTGGAAAAATCTTCTTTTATGTCGTGGCTTTCTTCACGTAACTGCTCAATCTTGCGACAAGCGTGCAGCACGGTCGTATGGTCACGGCCACCAAACGCATCCCCGATTTCCGGCAGACTGTGGTTGGTTAACTCCTTTGCCAGCGCCATCGCCATCTGACGCGGACGCGCCACCGAGCGGGAACGACGTTTAGACAGTAAATCTGCCACTTTGATCTTGTAGTACTCAGCCACCGTCTTTTGAATATTGTCGATGGTGACTAATTTTTCCTGCAATGCCAGCAAATCGCGCAGCGCTTCACGCACAAAATCGATCGTGATCGCACGGCCGGTAAAGTTGGCATTGGCAATAACACGGTTCAGTGCCCCTTCCAGCTCACGCACGTTGGATCGCAGACGCTTGGCAATGAAAAACGCAACTTCACCCGGCAAGCGAATGTCGTTTTCATCGGCTTTCTTCATCAGGATCGCAACGCGGGTTTCCAGCTCCGGTGGCTCGATCGCCACAGTCAGACCCCAGCCGAAGCGGGATTTCAGACGATCTTCAACACCGTTGATCTCTTTTGGATAACGATCCGAGGTCAGAATGATCTGCTGATTACCTTCCAGCAGGGCATTGAAGGTATGGAAAAACTCTTCCTGCGATCGTTCTTTATTGGCAAAGAACTGAATGTCATCGATGAGCAGCGCGTCAACGGAACGATAGTAGCGTTTAAACTCTTCGATCGCGTTGTTTTGCAGGGCTTTTACCATGTCCTGAACGAAGCGCTCGGAGTGCATATACACCACTTTGGCATTCGGCTTGCGCGCCATAATGCCGTTACCCACTGCATGCAGAAGGTGCGTTTTACCTAAACCTGTGCCGCCATAAAGGAACAGTGGGTTGTAGGCACCACCGGGGTTATCCGCAACCTGACGAGCCGCCGCGCGCGCCAGCTGGTTCGACTTACCTTCAACGAAGTTATCGAACGTGTGTTTAACGTTAACGTTAGAACGGTAGGTTGGCTCTGCCGGAGCAGGAACGTTGTCCCAGCCCTGACGAGCGGGTGCAACGCGAGGTGCCGGAGCAGGAGCAGCCTGAGCAGGCGCTGCTACGTTCACGGTTTCACGAACGGTTTGGGTGACCGGCTTTGTACCCACTTCAAAGCGCAATTGAGGGGCATCTGACCCGCAGAAATCGTTCAGCAGTCCATTGATGTTATTGAGGTACTTGTCCCTTACCCAATCGAGCACAAAACGGTTTGGCGCATACAAAGCCAGCGTGTTATCGCTCAGTTCCGCCTGCAACGGGCGGATCCACATACTGAATTCTGTGGCTGGTAACTCATCCTGCAATCGGGCAAGACACTGCTGCCAAAGCGAAAGTGACACGGCGGACTCCACTCGAACAATAAAAGAAAACTATTGAATATTCATGATTGTTGGCGCACATCGACATGACCCTGTGCATAGGGGGATGTGCGAATTGCTATCTGCAATTTAATCCTGACCAGGATCCTGGGATCCCGATCGGGACCGCGGATCATAGCCTAAACTGAGCCAGAGATCTTCTGTTTCTCACAGATTCTTCCCGATTTATCCACAGGAAGATCCGAAACCGGGTAAGTGTAAACGATCCTGGCGCAAGTGCCCCACGATTTAGCCCGCATATTGGAAAAATTAATGAGCACAGACAATTTATTGCTTAAATGATCTAACGAAGATCCGGGACGATCCTTGCGCTTTGTCGACGAGCCCGTATAATCCTCGACCCGGCGCGTGATGCTCATCTTCCTGCGTCGTCCGTTGCTCATTTTCCACGCGAAAACGTGCGGAAATACGCGGGAAATAAGGAAAGAGAATTGACTCCGGAGTGTACAATTATTACAATCCGGCCTCTTTAATCACCCACGCTGAGGCGTTAGTCGTTCGAAATTCGTTCGGGTATACGCAAAAGTCAGTGAATTTATTCAAGTTTAGGTAGAAATCGCCATGAAACGCACTTTTCAACCGTCTGTACTGAAGCGCAACCGTTCTCACGGCTTCCGTGCTCGTATGGCTACTAAAAATGGTCGTCAGGTTCTGGCACGTCGTCGTGCTAAAGGCCGCGCTCGTCTGACCGTTTCCAAGTAATAAAGCTAACCCCTGAGTGGTTAAGCTAGCATTTCCCAGGGAGTTACGTTTGTTAACTCCCGCTCATTTCACTTTCGTCTTCCAGCAGCCACAACGGGCTGGCACGCCGCAAATCACCATCCTCGGCCGCCAAAATTCGCTGGGGCATCCCCGCATCGGTCTCACAGTCGCCAAGAAAAATGTTAAGCGAGCGCATGAACGCAATCGGATTAAACGTCTGACGCGTGAAAGCTTCCGTTTACGTCAGCACGAACTGCCTTCGATGGATTTCGTGGTGGTGGCTAAAAAGGGGGTTGCCGACCTCGATAACCGTGCTCTCTCGGAAGCGTTGGAAAAATTATGGCGCCGCCACTGTCGCCTGGCTCACGGGTCCTGATAGCCCTCATTCGGGTCTATCAACGCCTGATTAGTCCGCTACTCGGGCCACATTGCCGTTTCACACCAACGTGCTCAAGCTACGGAATTGAGGCATTGCGCAGGTTTGGAGTGATAAAAGGCAGTTGGTTGACGGTGAAACGCGTATTAAAATGCCACCCTTTACACCCCGGTGGAGACGACCCCGTCCCTCCAGGACCCTTTGATACCAGAGAACACTAACGATGGATTCGCAACGCAATCTTCTTATCATCGCTTTGTTGTTCGTGTCTTTCATGATCTGGCAGGCATGGGAGCAGGATAAAAATCCTCAACCCCAGCAGCAGACCACGCAGACCACGACCACCGCAGCGGGTAGCGCCGCCGACCAGGGCGTACCGGCCAGTGGCCAGGGGAAACAGATTACGGTTAAGACCGATGTGCTTGAGCTGACTATTAACACCCGTGGTGGTGATGTTGAGCAGGCGCTGCTGTTGACCTACCCGAAAGAGCTGAAGTCTAACGAACCGTTCCAGTTACTGGAAACCACGCCTGAGTTTATCTACCAGGCGCAGAGCGGCCTGACCGGTCGTGATGGCCCGGATAACCCGGCTAACGGTGCGCGTCCACTGTATAACGTCGAGAACAACACCTTTGTGCTGGCTGATGGTCAGAACGAACTCGTTATCCCGATGACTTACACCGACGCCGCAGGCAACACCTTCACTAAAACCTTCACCCTGAAACGCGGTGAGTATGCGGTGAACGTGGGCTACACCGTACAGAACGCCAGTGCGAAACCACTGGAACTGTCGACCTTTGGCCAGCTGAAGCAGTCCATCAATCTGCCGTCTCACCGTGACACCGGAAGCAGCAACTTTGCGCTGCATACCTTCCGTGGCGCGGCGTACTCAACGCCTGACGCGAAGTATGAGAAATACAAATTCGACACCATTGCCGATAACGAAAACCTGAACGTCAGCGCTAAAGGCGGTTGGGTGGCAATGCTGCAGCAGTATTTCGCCACTGCATGGGTGCCTAATAACGACGGTACCAACAACTTCTACACCGCGAATCTGGGTAACGGTCTTGCAGCTATCGGCTACAAATCTCAGCCTGTTCTGGTTCAGCCGGGTCAAACCGGTAAAATGGCAAGCACCCTGTGGGTCGGCCCGGAAATCCAGGACAAAATGGCTGCCGTTGCGCCACACCTGGATCTGACCGTAGATTACGGTTGGTTGTGGTTCATCTCTCAGCCGCTGTTTAAGCTGCTGAAGTTCATCCACAGCTTCCTGGGTAACTGGGGCTTCTCCATCATCGTTATCACCTTCATCGTTCGTGGCATCATGTACCCGCTGACTAAAGCGCAGTACACCTCCATGGCGAAGATGCGCATGCTGCAGCCGAAGATTCAGGCCATGCGTGAGCGTCTGGGCGATGACAAGCAGCGTCAGAGCCAGGAGATGATGGCCCTGTATAAAGCAGAGAAAGTAAACCCACTGGGTGGTTGCTTCCCACTGCTGATTCAGATGCCAATCTTCCTTGCGCTGTACTACATGCTGATGGGTTCCGTTGAGCTGCGCCATGCGCCGTTCGCGCTGTGGATCCATGACCTGTCTGCACAGGACCCGTACTACATCCTGCCGATCCTGATGGGCGTGACGATGTTCTTCATCCAGAAGATGTCTCCGACCACGGTGACCGACCCGATGCAGCAGAAGATCATGACCTTTATGCCGGTCATCTTCACCGTGTTCTTCCTGTGGTTCCCGTCAGGTCTGGTGCTGTACTATATCGTCAGCAACCTGGTGACCATCATCCAGCAGCAGCTGATTTACCGTGGTCTGGAAAAACGTGGCCTGCATAGCCGCGAAAAGAAAAAGTCCTGATTCGGTAAGTTAACGCTAAAATAAGGGCGGTCGATTGACCGCCTTTTTTATTTGTATTGAACGAGACCAACCATGAGCCATAACGACACTATCGTCGCCCAGGCAACCCCACCGGGACGCGGTGGTGTAGGCATTCTGCGTATCTCCGGCCTGAAGGCGCGCGAGGTCGCCGAAGCGGTACTGGGTAAACTGCCAAAGCCACGCTACGCTGATTACCTGCCGTTTAAAGATACTGACGGCACCCCGCTGGACCAGGGCATTGCGCTGTGGTTCCCGGGCCCAAACTCCTTTACCGGTGAAGATGTGCTGGAGCTGCAGGGCCATGGCGGCCCGGTTATCCTCGACCTGCTATTAAAACGCATTCTGACCTTGCCAGGCCTGCGCATTGCGAAGCCAGGTGAGTTCTCGGAACGTGCTTTCCTGAACGATAAGCTCGACCTGGCGCAAGCCGAGGCGATTGCTGACCTGATCGACGCCAGTTCTGAACAGGCGGCCCGCTCCGCCCTGAACTCGTTGCAGGGGGCATTCTCCGCGCGCGTGAATCATCTTGTGGAAGCACTTACTCACCTCAGGATCTACGTGGAAGCGGCTATCGATTTCCCGGATGAGGAGATCGACTTCCTCTCTGACGGTAAAATTGAAGCCCAGCTCAACCAGGTGATGAACGATCTCGACGCGGTGCGTGCCGAAGCACGTCAGGGCAGCCTGCTGCGAGAAGGGATGAAGGTGGTGATCGCCGGTCGTCCTAACGCCGGGAAATCGAGCCTTTTGAACGCCCTGGCGGGCCGTGAAGCGGCGATCGTGACCGACATTGCCGGCACCACCCGCGACGTACTGCGCGAGCATATTCATATCGACGGGATGCCGCTGCACATCATCGACACTGCCGGTCTGCGCGATGCCAGCGACGAAGTTGAGCGTATCGGTATCGAACGCGCCTGGCAGGAGATCGAGCAAGCGGACCGCGTGCTGTTTATGGTGGACGGCACCACGACCGACGCTGTGGACCCGGCAGAGATCTGGCCAGACTTTATCGCCCGTTTGCCAGCCAAACTGCCTATCACCGTGGTGCGTAACAAAGCGGACGTCACCGGCGAAACGCTGGGCATCAGCGATGTGAATGGTCACTCACTAATCCGTCTGTCGGCGCGTACCAGTGAAGGCGTTGACGACCTGCGTAACCATCTCAAGCAGAGCATGGGCTTTGACACCAGCATGGAAGGTGGCTTCCTGGCGCGTCGTCGTCACCTGCAGGCGCTGGAAGAGGCAGCACGCCATCTTGACCAGGGCAAAGCGCAGCTGATCGGTGCGTGGGCGGGTGAACTGCTGGCGGAAGAGCTGCGTCTGGCGCAGCAGAATCTGAGCGAGATCACCGGGGAGTTTACGTCGGACGATCTGCTGGGAAGGATCTTCTCAAGCTTCTGTATTGGCAAATAATTTCCGCTAACCAATGGTGTTTTCCTGTCAGGAAATCACCATTGTCCAAATGGCAACTCGCTTAATCCCTTTTCACCCCCTATTCTGCTTGCCTGCATTTATGGGGGGTTTATGGCTCGTTTTCTGTTTTGTAGTTTTGCGCTGGTTCTGCTTTATCCGTCTGGCATTGATATGTATCTGGTGGGATTACCGCACATCGCCCGCGATCTGGGTGCCAGTGAAGCTCAGCTGCACATCGCGTTTTCGGCCTACCTCGCGGGAATGGCGTCGTCGATGTTGTTTGCCGGGAAGGTCGCAGATAAGGCAGGTCGTCAGCCCGTCGCCATAACGGGTGCCATCATCTTTGCCCTGGCCTCTCTTCTCTGCTCACAGGCGCAGAACAGTACCTTGTTCCTGGCTGGACGGTTTATCCAGGGCATTGGAGCCGGTGGCTGTTATGTCGTTGCCTTTGCGATTTTGCGCGATACCTTAAGTGCCCAGCGTCGCGCCAAAGTGCTTTCGATGCTGAACGGTATTACCTGTATCATCCCGGTGCTGGCCCCGGTCGTGGGATATCTGATCATGCTGAAATTCCCGTGGCAGAGCCTGTTCTGGACCATGGCGGCCATGGGCGCGCTGGTATTTATCCTGTCCATCGCTGTGCTGAAAGAGACCCACCCTGGCTCGCAGAATACCGGTCATACCCCAACGATTCATCCAGCCGAGAAGCTGCTTAATCGCTTTTTCCTCAGTCGTCTGGCCGTAACCACATTAAGCGTGGCGGTGATCCTGACCTATGTAAACGTTTCCCCGGTTTTACTGATGGAGACCATGGGCTTTGATCGGGGTGAGTATTCAACGGTGATGGCATTAACCGCGATGGTCAGTATGGCCGTCTCGTTCTCCACCCCCTTTGCGCTAAATGTTTTCAGCCAGCGCACGTTGATGCTGACCTCACAGGTGTTATTTCTCGCAGCAGGCGTGATCCTGGCGACCACCAGCTCACATGTGGTGATGCTGGTAGGCATTACCCTCATTTGCGCCGGGTTCTCGGTTGGCTTTGGCGTGGCGATGAGCCAGGCGCTCGGCCCGTTCTCACTTCGGGCAGGTGTGGCAAGCTCCGTGCTGGGTATTGCTCAGGTTTGTGGCTCTTCCCTGTGGATTTGGCTGGCAGCGGTAATCGGACTTAACGCGCTCAATATGCTGATCGGGATTCTGATTGGCTGTAGCATGGTCTGTATTACCTTACTTATGGTCATCCAGCCCGCGGCAAATTATGAAGAAGCCCATCAGCAGTCTCGATCTTAACCTGTTGCTGTGCCTGCAGCTTTTGCTGCAGGAGCGTAGCGTCACCAAAGCGGCGAAGCGAATGAACGTGACGCCGTCCGCGGTGAGTAAATCACTGGCCAAGCTGCGCGACTGGTTCGACGACCCGCTGTTTGTCAAAACACCGTTAGGGTTACTGCCGACTCCACTGACGGTAAGCCTAGAGCAGGATCTGGCTGACTGGATGCAAATCGGCAACCAGATCCTCGATAAATTCCACCATGACGCGCCAGGCGGGCTGACGTTCGTGCTGGCCGCCGAAACGCCGTTGATGCTGATCCGCTTTAACGCCCTGCTGGAGCAGGTGAACCAGCGCTATCCGCAGGCTACGGTGAAGATGCGTCACTGGGATTACGACTCTCTGGACGCCATTACGCGTGGGGAAGTGGATCTTGGCTTCACCGGTCGTGAAACTCATCCACGTTCCCGCGAACTGCTGAAGTTGTTGCCGTGGTTTATCGACTACGAAATCCTGTTTAGTGACCGTCCGTGTGTTTATCTGCGCGAGGATCACCCGGCACTGCAGGAAGAGTGGAACCTGGAGACCTTCCTGCGCTATCCACATATCAGTATCTTCTGGGAACGTAGCGACACCTGGGCGCTTGATGAGGTGCTAAAGGAGATGGGACGTGAGCGCAATATCGCCATGTGCCTGCCGGGTTTCGAACAGGCGATGTTTATGGCGGCGCAGCCCGGCCATAATTATATCGCTACGGCTCCCCACTACTGCCACCACTACAATGAACTCCACCAGCGGAAGCTGATCGCGCTTCCTATTCCCATTGACGAAGCGCAAGCTGAAAAACTGACCGTCCCCTTCACGCTGATTTGGCATAAACGGAACAGCCATAATCCGAAAATTCTCTGGTTGAGAGAGACTATCAAGGCGTTGTACGGTGGCAGCGATCCAATTTTTACCTAAGAAAATGTAAAGTTCGGTCCTCAGGCTTCTCTTACTCCCATTTACTGATTAAAACAGGAGTGAAGTTAAGCGATAATCATGTAACCGTTTAACCGATTACGACCATTATCAAGGAGCGAAAAATGGCAACGCACTTTGCAAGAGGGATACTTACAGAAGGACGCCTCGTATCGGCCAGAATTTCTTCAGCCTGTCACAATGAAGCACGCAAACTACCGGAACACCGCAGGACGCGTTTTTTAGCGTCCAGAGCGCTTCTCGCAGAGCTGTTGTTTATGTTGTACGGCACCAGTGAACTGCCGGATATCATCATCCAACCTGAAGGCCGTCCGGTTTTTGCTAACCCGGATCTCCCCCGTTTTTCCATTGCCTATACGGGCAATATCATTGGGGTAGCACTCACCACCGAAGGGGATTGTGGGCTGGATATGGAACTACAGCGCGCAACCCGGGGCATTCACGGCGCGAACCCACACGATGATTACCCACTCTCCAGCAATGAAAAGCTGTGGGTGCGTAACCAGAACGATCCCATCGAGGCCAGAGCCCAGCTCATCACCCTGCGCCAGAGCATTCGAAAGCTCTGTGGATGCGCCTCAGACGACGCCAGTATGCTGCAGCTGCTGCCAGGTTCCGGACGACTTCGTGCCACCCAAGCCACGCTGGTAGAAGCGCTCAGTGACGCAGAGGATGTCCTAATTTGGTCCATTGCGGTTACCCCCGCTATCGAACGCATGAAAATCTGGGAATTTGACAGTCAACAGGGATGGCGTAGCCTTCCTGATGTGCCCGAGCGCGCCAACGAGCCCGCCGCACGCCTGATGCGTTTAACCAGTTTACCGGCAGAAAAAGCATACACCCTTAGCTGATCCATTCAGGGTCATCATGATGAAACAGGAGTAATCATGTCTGATACGTTGAAAGTAGTTACGTTACTGGGAAGCCTGCGCAAAGGTTCATTTAACGGGATGGTTGCCCGCACGTTGCCACAGCTGGCACCGGCAGGTATGGAGATTAGTGCCCTGCCATCTATTGGTGACATTCCGCTCTATGATGCAGATGTCCAGCAGGAAGAAGGATTCCCACACAGCGTTGAGGCACTGGCGGCGCAAATCCGTCAGGCCGATGGTGTGGTTATTGTCACACCAGAGTATAACTACTCCGTTCCTGGCGGTCTGAAAAATGCCATTGACTGGTTATCCCGCATCCCTGAGCAGCCTCTTTCAGGTAAACCCGTGCTGATCCAGACCAGTTCTATGGGTGCCATTGGCGGTGCGCGCTGCCAGTATCACCTGCGCCAGATTCTGGTGTTCCTGGATGCGATGGTAATGAACAAGCCGGAGTTTATGGGCGGTGTGATTCAGAACAAGGTCGACCCGCAGACGGGTGAGGTGGTGGATCAAAGCACGCGTGACCATCTGTCTGGCCAGCTGACTGCGTTTGGCGATTATATTAAGCGGGTGAAGGCGTAAGCTTATTGCGGCCTGATGCCCTCACCCTGGCCCTCTCCCACGGGAGAGGGTGCAAACATGTTTATTTCGCGTCAATAAACACAATCTTCAGCACAAACAGCAGCGCGACAACGATGACGCACGGGCTGAGATCACGGAAGCGACCGGTACCAATTTTCATTACGCAGTAAGAGATAAAGCCCAGCGCGATACCTTCGGTAATCGAGAAGCTGAACGGCATCATCACGGCGGTAATAAACGCCGGCACCGCTTCGGTTAAATCATCCCACTTCACGCGTGACAGGCTGGAGGTCATCAGCACACCTACGTAGATCAGCGCACCGGCTGCTGCATACGGAGGAACCATTCCCGCCAGCGGCGAAAGGAAGATCACCAGCAGGAACAGGATACCTACCACGACCGCCGTCAGACCAGTACGGCCGCCCACTGAAACACCGGAAGAGGATTCAATATAAGCAGTAACAGAAGAGGTACCGATAAAGGAGCCAGCAACAGACGAGATGCTGTCAACAAACAGTGCCTGCTTCATGCGCGGGAATTTGCCTTTCTCATCGGCCAGACCTGCTTTGTCGGTCACGCCAATCAGGGTGCCGGAGGAGTCGAACAGGTTTACCAGCATAAAGGAGAAAATCACGCCCGCCAGGCCCAGGTTCAGGGAACCAGCCAGATCAACGTGACCAATAACGGTGGAAACACTCGGTGGCGCAGAAACGATACCGTTGTAGTGAACGTCACCCAGCAGCCAGCCCAGCAGCGTGGTCACCACGATGGATACCAGCACCGCCGCATGAATATTGCGGGAAGCCAGGATCGCGATAATGAAAAAGCCCAACACGCCCAGCAGCACGTTGTGAGAGGTCAGGTGACCGATGCTCACCAGCGTATCCGGGTTAGCCACAATAACGCCGGCGTTTTTCAGCCCCATCATACCGATGAACAGACCGATACCACTGGTAATGCCCACGCGCAGGCTCACAGGAATGTTGGCAATCATCCAGTAACGTACGCGGAAAATAGTCAGCAACAGCAGACCAATAGCGCCCCAGAAGATAGCGCCCATGCCAACTTGCCACGGCAGGCCCATCGCCTGAACGACCACGAACGCAAAGAATGCGTTCAGACCCATCGCCGGTGCCAGTGCAACCGGCAGGTTAGCGAACACGCCCATCAGGATGCTGCCAAGAGCCGCGATCAGACAGGTAGTCACGAAGACGGCGCTGGTATCCATGCCAGCAACGCCCAGAATTTGTGGGTTAACAAAAACGATATAGACCATCGTCAGGAAGGTGGTGAAACCGGCGATCACTTCGGTGCGTGCCGTTGTGCCGTGCTCGCGCAGTTTAAACACGCGCTCAAGCAGACCCTGACCAGATGCCTGGGTAGTGTGTTGTTGACTCATCATCAATTTCCGAACAAGGAGGGAAAATTCGTCGCTATCCTATACCAAAATGCGACAATAAGGGCGGTTGTAGGGTACTTTTTTTCATTGAATTTGCTTATACGGCAACGATTGCGTGTCGTAAAACCACACCACGTAAACGTTAAACTTGTTAAAAGGGAAAGACATGTCCGGAATTGAGGCGGTATTTTTCGACTGCGACGGTACGCTTGTCGACAGTGAGGTCATTTGTTCCCGTGCGTATGTCGCCATGTTCCAGGAATTTGGTATTACGCTCGATCTCGAAGAGGTGTTCAAACGCTTTAAGGGCGTGAAACTGTACGAGATCATCGACATCATTAACGACGAGCACGGTGTGGATCTGCCGAAAGGAGATCTCGAGCCGGTTTACCGCGCTGAGGTTGCACGCCTGTTCGATTCCGAGCTGGAGGTCATCGCCGGGGCGAATGCGCTTCTGGATGCGATGACGGTGCCAATCTGCGTGGTATCCAATGGTCCGGTCAGCAAAATGCAGCACTCACTGGGGAAACTGGAAATGTTGC
Source organism: Enterobacter sp. 342 (assembly GCF_036663495.1). Classification (NCBI taxonomy): domain Bacteria; kingdom Pseudomonadati; phylum Pseudomonadota; class Gammaproteobacteria; order Enterobacterales; family Enterobacteriaceae; genus Enterobacter; species Enterobacter sp. 342. Next base: position 34,769 of record NZ_JAWUEI010000017.1, on the reverse strand, counting down.
ATCATTTCCCGGAAAAACTGTTCAGCGGCTACGATATTCAACGCTGGAAGCCCGATCCGGCGCTGATGTTCCATGCGGCAAACGCGATGAACGTTAATGTAGAAAATTGCATTCTGGTGGATGACTCGTCGGCGGGCGCGCAGTCAGGAATTGATGCGGGAATGGAAGTGTTTTACTTCTGCGCCGATCCGCACAACAAACCGATCGATCATCCAAAAGTGACGACCTTTACCGATCTGGCGCAGTTGCCAGCATTGTGGAAGGCGCGCGGGTGGGATATTACGCGTTAAGTTAACGTAGGGCGGGTAAGCGCTAGCGCCACCCGCCACAAACATCACTCTTTCGGATCTTTACCCGCCAGCAGCTTGTCCAGCTCGTCGCCGCCCACGTGACGGAAGTCCTGACCTTTCACGAAGTAGAAAATGTATTCGCAAATGTTCTGGCAGCGGTCACCGATACGCTCAATGGAGCGCGCGCAGAACAGGGCAGTCAGTACGCTTGGGATCGTACGTGAATCTTCCATCATGTAGGTCATCAACTGACGCACGATGCCTTCGTATTCCTGGTCGACTTTCTTGTCTTCACGGTAAATACGTACCGCTTCGTCCAGATCCATACGCGCAAAGGCATCCAGCACGTCATGCAGCATCTGCACGGTGTGGCGACCCAGCGACTCCAGGCTCACCAGCAGTGGCTGGTGCTGCTGAGAGAACTTCTCCAGCGCGGTGCGGCAGATTTTATCCGCAACGTCACCAATACGTTCCAGCTCGGCGATGGTTTTGATAATCGCCATCACCAGGCGCAGGTCACTCGCTGTTGGCTGACGCTTGGCGATGATACGAACGCAGGCCTCGTCGATAGCGACTTCCATCATGTTGACGTTTTTGTCACCTTCAATGACGCGCTTCGCCAGCTCGCTGTCCTGGTTGTGCATTGCCGTGATCGCATCGGAAAGCTGCTGCTCAACCATGCCACCCATGGTCATGACCTGCGTGCGAATGCTTTCCAGCTCTGCGTTGAACTGGCCTGAAATGTGTTTATTAAGATTAAGGTTGTCCATGGTTCACTCCAAATCAACCGTAGCGGCCAGTAATATAATCTTCAGTTTGCTTTTTAGCGGGTCTGGTGAACAGCGCATCCGTATCGCTGAACTCAATCAACTCGCCCAGGTACATAAACGCCGTGTAATCGGAACAACGCGCAGCCTGCTGCATGTTGTGGGTCACGATAACCACGGTGTAATCCTGCTTCAGCTCGGTGATCAACTCTTCAATACGACCGGTTGAGATTGGGTCCAGCGCAGAACACGGCTCATCCAACAGCAACACTTCCGGGCGAATGGCGATACCACGCGCAATGCACAGACGCTGCTGCTGACCACCGGAAAGAGAGTACCCGCTCTGGTGCAACTTATCTTTGGTTTCGTTCCATAATGCGGCCTTGGTCAAAGCCCATTGCACACGCTCGTCCATATCGGCACGTGAGAGCTTTTCAAACAGACGGACACCAAACGCAATATTGTCATAAATGGACATCGGGAACGGCGTGGGTTTCTGGAACACCATCCCCACTTTTGCGCGCAGCAGGGCAATATCCTGAGCCTGGGTCAGAATGTTTTCGCCGTCCAGGATAATTTCACCTTCAGCGCGCTGCTCCGGATAGAGCGAATACATTTTATTAAAGGTACGCAGCAGCGTGGATTTACCACAGCCAGACGGACCGATGAATGCCGTAACCTGGTTCTTCGCAATATCCAGGTTGATATTCTTCAGGGCATGGAATTTGCCGTAGTAGAAGTTCAAATCACGAACCTGAATCTTACCCGGGGCAGTATCAACCATACTCATTGACTCATTTCCTCATTCGGCGCCGCGAGCTGCCGCGCCGTAAAAAATTAACCGTGTTTCTTCTTCGCGAAAATGACGCGCGCCAGAATGTTCAGCAACAGTACGCAAAGGGTAATGATCAGCACCCCGGCCCAGGCCAGTTGCTGCCATTCCGCGAATGGGCTCATCGCAAATTTAAAGATCGTCACCGGCAGGTTAGCGATCGGCTGCATCATGTCCGTGCTCCAGAACTGGTTGGAGAGGGAGGTAAACAGCAGCGGAGCCGTTTCACCCGCGATACGCGCAACCGCCAGCAAAATACCGGTCATGATCCCGGAGACTGACGCTTTCAGCGTAATCGCAGAGATCATTTTCCATTTCGGCGTTCCCAGTGCATAAGCCGCTTCACGCAGGCTGTCCGGCACCAGTTTCAGCATGTTCTCGGTAGTACGAATGACGATAGGTACCTGCAACAGCGCCAGCGCAATCACACCCGCCCAGCCGGAGAAGTGTTCCATCTGCGCCACCACGACGGTGTAAACAAACAGACCCACCACGATAGACGGGGCTGAAAGCAGGATGTCATTGATGAAACGAATGACTTCCGCCAGCCAGGATTTACGTCCGTACTCCGCAAGATAGATGCCTGCCATTATACCCAGCGGCGTACCAAATACTGTTGCCCACAGGATCAGCAATCCGCTACCTGCCAGGGCATTCGCCAGACCACCACCCGCCGTATTTGGCGGTGGCGTCATTTCGGTAAACAGCGCCAGCGACATCCCGTCAATCCCGCGCACGACCGTCGAGAAGAGGATCCAGACCAGCCAGAACAGGCCAAATGCCATGGTTCCCATTGAGAGTGTCAGCGCGATACGGTTTTTAAAACGGCGTCGGGCCTGCATTTTGCGGCGGGATTCCGCCAGTTCAGCGGTAGCTTGCATTTCGAGAGTTGCCATTAGCGTGCCCCCTCATTTTTAGCGAGGCGCATAATCATCAGCTTGGAGATCGCCAGAACAATAAAGGTGATCACGAACAGAATCAGACCCAACTCCATCAACGCCGCGACGTGCAGACCGGATTCCGCCTCAGCAAATTCATTCGCCAGTGCAGAGGTAATACTGTTACCCGGCATGAAGAGCGATGCGCTGTCGAGCTGGTAGGTGTTACCGATGATAAAGGTCACCGCCATGGTTTCACCCAGCGCACGTCCCAGACCCAGCATCACGCCACCAATCACCCCATTTTTGGTGAACGGAAGGACAATGCGCCAGATAACTTCCCAGGTGGTACAGCCGATACCGTAGGCCGACTCTTTCATCATCACCGGCGTTTGTTCGAAGACATCGCGCATGACCGCCGCAATGTACGGAATAATCATAATGGCGAGGATCACACCTGCAGCCAGAATACCGATACCGAAAGCCGGGCCAGAGAACAAGGCACCCACAAACGGGATGGCAGAAAGTACATTACCCACGGGTTCCTGGAAGTACGTTGCGAACAGCGGCGCAAAGATAAACAGGCCCCACATGCCGTAAACGATACTCGGAATGGCCGCCAACAGTTCGATGGCAATACCCAGTGGGCGACGCAGCCAGCCCGGTGCCAGTTCCGTCAGAAACAGGGCAATACCAAAACTGACGGGAACCGCGATCAGCAGGGCGATGAACGAGGTCACCAGCGTGCCGTAAATCGGCACCAGCGCACCGTATATATCGTTCGGCGCGTCCCACTCTTTGGTCCACAGGAAGGAGAAACCGAATTTCTGGATGCTCGGCCAGGAGGAGAAAATCAGAGACACGATAATGCCGCCCAGCAGCAATAGCACAATCAGCGCAGCCAGTTTTACCAGCGCGCTGAAAATCATGTCACCTTTTTTACCCGGAGGGTTAAATGCAGGCTTGGTTGCAGCCATAAATCACTCTTCTGTTAAACGCGTTTACGAAATCGGCGGGTAAGCGCAAGCGCCACCCGCCATTTTCGTCAGAATGCTAAATTAATACAATGCTTTACCGCTGCTGTCTTTTACGTTGGTTTTCCATGCAGCACGAATCTGCTCAACCACGTTTTCTGGCAGGGTAGCGTAATCCAGGGCATTAGCCTGTTTGCCGCCGTTTTTGTACGCCCAGTCGAAGAACTTCAGCACTTCGGCGCCCTGCTCAGGTTTCTTCTGCTCTTTGTGAACCAGGATGAAGGTGGTAGAGGTGATTGGCCATGCACCTTCGCCTTTCTGGTTAGTCAGGTCCTGAGCGAAAGATTTGCTCCAGTCAGCGCCTTTTGCAGCGTTGGCAAAGTTCTCTTCGGTCGGGCTGACAGGTTTGCCATCAGCAGAAACCAGTTTGGTGTAGGACAGGTTGTTCTGTTTAGCGTAGGCGTATTCTACGTAACCGATAGAGCCTGGCAGACGCTGTACGAACGCGGCGATGCCATCGTTGCCTTTACCACCCAGACCGGTTGGCCAGTTAACGGTAGAGCCAGAACCGACTTTAGATTTCCACTCTTCGTTCACTTTCGCCAGATAGCTGGTGAACACGAAAGAGGTACCAGAACCATCAGCGCGGCGAACCACAGCGATGTTCTGAGAAGGCAGTTTCAGGCCTGGGTTGAGTTTGGCAATCGCCTCGTCATCCCATTTTTTGATTTTACCCAGGTAGATGTCACCCAGGGTTTTGCCGTCCAGCACCAGTTCACCAGACTTCACGCCCGGCAAGTTGATGGCCAGAACCACACCGCCGATCACGGTCGGGAACTGGAACAGACCTTCCTGTGCCAGTTTGTCATCAGACAACGGAGCGTCTGATGCACCGAAATCAACGGTATTAGCGGTAATTTGTTTAACGCCACCGGAGGAGCCGATACCCTGATAGTTAACCTTGTTACCGGTTTCTTTCTGGTAGGTATCCGCCCATTTGGCATACACCGGCGCAGGGAAGGTTGCACCAGCGCCAGTCAGGCTTGCTTCTGCAAATACAGAGAACGCGCTCAGAGATAAGGTCGCGGCGACAACAGTTGCGACAGTGGTACGCATAACTTTCATAATGTCTCCTGCAAGATTTTCGTAAATCGTTGTTTAGTGGCTACGATGAGCAAAATAGGACAAACAGGTGACAGATAAATGTACGAATTATGACAGTTTTATGACAATGAAAATTTCACTTAAAAACCAGCAAAAGAAAGCTTAATTTTCATCGTGTTAGCCACTTTTATGACAAGACGTTTTCAGAAATATTTTCTTTATGTGACACTGAAAAAAGTAGCTGAAGATGACAGATTGTCATAAATAAAAACGCAAAAGAGTTGATTAAAAACAAACCAGGCGGGATAGAAAAGCTCCACCCGAAGGTGGAGCCTGAAGGGATTATTCTACGGTGACAGACTTCGCCAGGTTACGCGGCTGGTCAACGTCGGTGCCTTTGATCAGCGCAACGTGATAAGCCAGCAACTGCAGCGGAACGGTGTAGAAGATCGGTGCAATCACCTCTTCCACATGCGGCATCTCGATGATGTGCATGTTGTCATTGCTGACAAAACCGGCATCTTTGTCGGCGAAGACGTACAGAACACCACCGCGGGCGCGCACTTCTTCAATGTTAGATTTCAGTTTTTCCAGCAGTTCGTTGTTAGGTGCCACAACGATGACCGGCATATCGGCGTCAATCAGCGCCAGTGGGCCGTGTTTCAGCTCGCCTGCCGCATAGGCTTCTGCGTGAATGTAGGAGATCTCTTTCAGCTTCAGCGCGCCTTCCAGCGCGATTGGATACTGATCGCCACGGCCAAGGAACAGCGCGTGGTGTTTGTCAGAGAAATCTTCCGCCAGTGCTTCAATGCGTTTGTCCTGGGACAGCATCTGCTCAATACGGCTCGGCAGTGCCTGCAGGCCATGAACGATGTCATGCTCAACAGACGCATCTTCGCCTTTCAGACGTGCCAGTTTCGCCACCAGCATTAACAGAACGGTCAGCTGAGTGGTAAACGCTTTAGTGGAAGCCACGCCAATTTCGGTACCCGCTTTGGTCATCAGCGCCAGATCGGATTCACGCACCAGCGATGAGCCCGGGACGTTACAGATGGCCAGAGAGCCAAGGTAGCCCAACTCTTTAGACAGACGCAGCGCCGCCAGCGTATCCGCCGTTTCACCAGACTGGGAAAGGGTGATCATCAGGCTGTTACGACGTACAGCGGATTTGCGGTAGCGGAATTCAGACGCGATTTCCACATCACACGGCACGCCCGCCAGGGATTCAAACCAGTAACGAGAAACCATACCGGAGTTGTAGGAGGTACCGCAGGCCACGATCTGAATATGCTCAACCTTGCTGAGCAGTTCGTTCGCGTTTGCACCCAACTCGCTCAGATCCACCTCACCGTGGCTGATGCGCCCGGTAAGAGTGTTTTTGATGGCGTTTGGCTGCTCGTAAATCTCTTTCTGCATGTAGTGACGGTAAGCGCCTTTGTCGCCCGCGTCGTACTGCAGGTTAGATTCGATCTCCTGGCGTTTCACCTGCTCGCCTTTGGTATCGAATACGGTCACGCTGCGGCGAGTCACTTCCGCAATATCACCCTCTTCCAGGAAGATAAAGCGACGGGTAACTGGCAGGAGCGCAAGCTGGTCAGAGGCGATAAAGTTTTCACCCATGCCCAGACCGATAACCATCGGGCTACCGGAACGTGCGGCCAGCAACGTGGATGGATCGCGTGAGTCCATGATCACCGTGCCGTACGCACCGCGCAGCTGAGGGATAGCACGCAGTACTGCGTCACGCAGTGTACCGCCCTGCTCCAGCTCCCAGTGCACCAGGTGAGCAATCACTTCGGTGTCGGTTTCAGAGACGAAGGTATAGCCGCGCGCTTTCAGCTCTTCGCGCAGCGGTTCGTGGTTTTCGATAATGCCGTTGTGCACGACCACGATGTGTTCAGACACATGCGGGTGCGCGTTGCCTTCAGACGGTTCGCCGTGTGTCGCCCAGCGGGTGTGAGCAATACCGGTACCACCATGCAGCGGGTGTTCTTCCGCGGCCTGGGCCAGCATCTGCACTTTACCGAGACGACGCAGACGGGTCATATGACCTTCTGCATCGACCACGGCCAGACCAGCAGAGTCATAGCCACGGTATTCCAGACGACGTAAACCTTCGAGAAGGATTTCAGCAATATCACGCTGCGCAACTGCGCCAACAATTCCACACATAGTTTTAGATTCCGAATTTAGGCATAACGCCTGCGTTGTCGCTGACCTGTATTTGCCCTTTCCGGGCGCCCCGAGCCTTGTAGAGAGTGGGGTTATTTTTATGGGTACTGCTTGTGGGGGGAGGATTATGTTATCCCCTCACCCCGGCCCTCTCCCCAAAGGGGCGAGGGTAAATCCGTTACTTTTTCTTCACCGGGCGTTTCCAGCCCTGCTTGTGCACCTGTGGCACACGGCTTAATACCAGCTCGTTATCGGCGATATCGCGCGTAACGGTTGTCCCGGCGGCAATCGTTACCCCGTTGCCCACGGTAACCGGAGCCACCAGTTGTGTATCGGAACCGACAAACACATCATCACCGATAATGGTTTTAAACTTGTTGGCACCGTCATAGTTGCAGGTGATTGTGCCTGCACCAATATTGACGTTATCACCAATTTCCGCATCGCCCAGATAGGTCAAATGACCGGCTTTAGAGCCTTTACCCAGACGCGCTTTTTTCATCTCAACGAAGTTGCCCACGTGAGCCCCTTCCATCAACTCAGCGCCCGGGCGCAGACGCGCAAACGGCCCAATGGTGCATGCCGCTTCCAGATGCGCATCTTCCACCACGCTGTAAGGGCTGATTTCGCAATCGTCACCGATGACGCTGTTTTTGATCACGCAGCCAGCGCCAATTTTGACGCGATTGCCCAGAGTGACTTTGCCTTCAAAGATAACGTTAGTATCAATTTCAACGTCACGACCGTGAGATAGAGTGCCACGTAGATCGAAACGCGCCGGGTCACGCAGCATCACGCCTGCCAGCAGCAGTTTTTCGGCCTGTTTAGACTGATATACGCGCTCCAGACGGGAAAGCTGAAGGCGGTTATTCACCCCTTCGGTTTCGCTAATGCGTGCCGGATGTACCGCCGCAATCTCACGTCCTTCCTGATATGCCATCGCAATGATGTCGGTGATGTAGTATTCACCTTGCGCATTGTTGTTATTGAGCTTCGACAACCAGCGCTTCATATCCGCGCCATTGGCAATCAGGATACCGGTGTTGATCTCCTGAATCTGGCGTTGTTCGTCGCTGGCATCTTTGTGTTCAACAATCCCCGTTACGTTGCCGTTTTCACGGGTGATGCGGCCATAACCGGTTGGATCATCCAGCACGACGGTTAACAAACCGATGCCGCCCTGCGGTTTGGCTTCACGCAGGCGAGTTAGTGTTTCAACGGAGATCAGCGGAACATCGCCGTAGAGCATCAGAATGTCTTCGTCATCGGCAAAAAACGGGGCAGCCTGCTGCATTGCATGGCCAGTACCCAACTGTTCTGCCTGAAGCACCCAGTTGAGCTTATCATCGCTCAGCGTCTTTTTAAGCAGATCGCCGCCGTGGCCGTAGACCAGGTGAACCTGACGGGCACCCAGTTCATTTGCTGCATCAATGACATGCTGCACCATTGGCTTTCCTGCCAGCGTGTGAAGCACTTTAGGCAGATCGGAATACATGCGGGTACCTTTGCCAGCAGCAAGGATCACCACGCTCATCGCACTGTTTGACATACGCATCCTGACAGTAGTTTGAGTGAGAAGTAAAAACGTTTGGTGCTTAAAATTCTACATCTTTTTAATCATGAATTAAGGCCGAAAAAAAAAGCCAGCCTGGATCCCAGACTGGCTTTTGTGCTTTTCAAGCCGGTGTTACATCGCTTTTTTGGTCAACTCGATAACGCGCAGTTTCGCGATCGCTTTGGCCAGCTCCGCAGACGCCTGAGCGTAATCCACGTCACCATGAGAGCTGCTAATGTGCTCTTCAGCCTTACGCTTCGATTCCAGGGCTCGCGCTTCGTCGAGATCCTGGCCACGAATAGCGGTATCGGCCAGAACGGTCACACTGCCAGGCTGCACTTCAAGAATGCCGCCGGACAGATAGATAAACTCTTCGTGACCGAACTGTTTAACGATGCGGATCATACCAGGCTTAATGGCGGTGAGCAGCGGTGCGTGACCCGGGAAAATACCCAGCTCACCTTCACTACCCGTTACCTGGATTTTCTCGACCAGACCAGAGAACATTTGTTGCTCTGCACTGACGACGTCCAGGTGGTAAGTCATTGCCATATCACCCTCCGATTAAGGCGTTAAAGTTTTTTGGCTTTTTCCACTGCTTCTTCGATGGAACCAACCATGTAGAACGCCTGCTCTGGCAGGTGATCGTATTCGCCTTCCATGATGCCTTTAAAGCCACGGATGGTGTCTTTCAGGGAAACGTATTTACCTGGAGAACCGGTGAATACTTCCGCAACGAAGAATGGCTGGGACAGGAAGCGCTGGATCTTACGCGCACGTGCTACCACCAGTTTGTCTTCTTCAGACAATTCATCCATACCCAGGATGGCGATGATGTCTTTCAGTTCCTGGTAACGTTGCAGCAGGGACTGTACGCCACGCGCGGTGTCGTAGTGTTCCTGACCAACAACCAGTGGATCCAGCTGACGGCTGGTGGAGTCCAGCGGGTCAACGGCTGGGTAGATACCCAGAGACGCGATCTGACGGCTCAGTACCACGGTTGCATCAAGGTGCGCAAAGGTGGTTGCTGGTGATGGGTCAGTCAAGTCATCCGCAGGTACGTATACCGCCTGAACGGAGGTGATAGAACCGGTTTTGGTAGAGGTGATACGTTCCTGAAGAACACCCATCTCTTCCGCCAGAGTCGGCTGATAACCTACCGCTGAAGGCATACGACCCAGAAGTGCAGATACTTCTGTACCGGCCAGGGTGTAACGGTAGATGTTATCGACGAACAGCAGAACGTCACGGCCTTCGTCACGGAACTTCTCAGCCATAGTCAGACCAGTCAGCGCAACGCGCAGACGGTTTCCTGGTGGCTCGTTCATCTGGCCGTAAACCAGGGATACTTTGTCCAGAACGTTGGAGTCGGTCATTTCGTGGTAGAAGTCGTTACCCTCACGAGTACGTTCACCTACGCCCGCAAATACGGAGTAACCGGAGTGCTCGATCGCGATGTTACGGATCAGCTCCATCATGTTTACGGTTTTACCTACACCCGCACCACCGAACAGACCAACTTTACCGCCCTTCGCAAACGGACACATCAGGTCGATAACTTTGATGCCGGTTTCCAGCAGTTCCTGAGAGCTGGACAGCTCTTCGTAGGAAGGTGCCGCGCGGTGGATAGCCCAACGCTCTTCTTCACCGATGTCGCCTTTCATGTCGATTGGTTGACCCAATACGTTCATGATACGACCCAGAGTTGCTTTACCTACCGGGACTTCGATCGGGTGCTCAAGGTCTTTAACTTCCAGACCACGACGCAGACCGTCGGAAGAACCCATCGCGATGGTACGCACGATACCGCCGCCGAGCTGCTGCTGAACTTCCAGCACCAGGCTCTCGTTACCATTCTGTACCTCAAGCGCGTCGTACACGCGTGGTACGGCGTCCTGAGGGAACTCGACGTCCACCACGGCGCCGATTACCTGGACAATCTTTCCAGTAGCCATCTTGAATCCTCTACGTAATTCGTAAACCTGGTTAAACCGCGGCGGCCCCCGAGACGATCTCGGTGAGTTCCTGAGTAATGCTGGCCTGACGAGCTTTGTTGTAAACCAACTGCAGCTCTTTAATCAGGCTGCCGCCATTATCGGTCGCGGCTTTCATCGCCACCATTCGTGCGGCCTGCTCGCTGGCCAGGTTTTCTACAACGCCCTGATAAACCTGAGATTCAACGTAACGACGCAGCAGGGTATCCAGCAGCGGTTTCGGATCGGGTTCATACAGGTAATCCCAGGCTTTGTGCTTCAGCTCATCATCTTCTGATGCCGGTAAAGGCAGCATCTGAGTGAGCGTTGGAACCTGAGACATGGTGTTAATGAATTTGTTGCTGACAACGTACAGTCTGTCCAGACGGCCTTCATCATAAGCCTGCAACATCACTTTAACCGGGCCGATCAGTTCTGACAGGGACGGGTTATCACCCATACCGGTCACCTGAGCGACAATGTTGCCACCAACGGAGTTAAAGAAAGAGACGCCTTTAGAGCCGATCATTGCGATATCGCACTGAACGCCTTTTTCAGACCATGCTTTCATATCCGCCAGCAGTTTTTTGAACAGATTAATGTTCAAGCCGCCACACAGACCACGGTCGGTCGACACCACCAGGTAGCCCACGCGTTTAACGTCGCGTTCTTCCAGGTAAGGGTGCTTATATTCCAGATTACCGTTTGCAAGGTGACCAATCACTTTGCGCATGGTTTCTGCATAAGGACGGCTGGCCGCCATGCGATCCTGCGATTTACGCATTTTGGAAGCGGCGACCATCTCCATCGCTTTAGTGATCTTTTGCGTGTTCTGGACGCTTGCGATCTTACTACGTATCTCTTTTGCGCCGGCCATGAGCTTCTCCTCAATGCCAGGCGGCTTGTCCTGAGACAAGCCGCCGGACGATTACCAGGATTGGGTTGCTTTGAAGGAATCGAGGATAGCTTTCAGCTTGCCTTCGATTTCGTCGTTATAGCCACCGGTCTGGTTGATCTCTTGCATCAGCGGAGCGTGATCACGGTCGACGTAAGCCAGCAGAGCGGCTTCGAAGCTACCGATTTTCGCCAGTTCCACATCTTCGAGGTAACCGCGTTCAGCCGCGAACAGTACCAGGCCCTGCTGAGCAACAGACATTGGTGCGTACTGTTTCTGCTTCAGCAGCTCGGTCACTTTCTGACCGTGGCTCAGCTGTTTACGGGTTGCTTCGTCCAGATCAGATGCGAACTGAGAGAACGCAGCCAGTTCACGATACTGTGCCAGCGCGGTACGGATACCACCGGACAGTTTCTTGATGATCTTGGTCTGAGCAGCACCACCAACACGGGATACGGAGATACCCGGGTTAACCGCCGGACGAATACCGGAGTTAAACAGGTTGGTTTCCAGGAAGATCTGACCATCGGTAATGGAAATTACGTTGGTCGGAACGAACGCAGAAACGTCACCCGCCTGGGTTTCAATGATCGGCAGTGCGGTCAGAGAGCCCGTTTTACCCTTCACTTCACCTTTGGTGAAGTTCTCGACGTATTCCGCGTTAACGCGGGAAGCACGCTCCAGCAGACGAGAGTGGAGGTAGAATACGTCGCCAGGGAACGCTTCACGTCCAGGTGGACGACGGAGCAGCAGGGAAACCTGACGATAAGCAACAGCCTGTTTAGACAGGTCATCGTATACGATCAGTGCATCTTCACCGCGGTCACGGAAGTATTCGCCCATTGCGCAACCCGCGTATGGCGCCAGGTATTGCAGTGCAGCAGATTCGGAAGCAGTTGCAACAACAACAATGGTGTTAGCCAGTGCGCCGTGCTCTTCCAGTTTACGAACCACGTTAGAAATGGTGGACGCTTTCTGGCCAATAGCCACGTACACACATTTGATGCCGGAATCACGCTGGTTGATGATGGCGTCGATAGCCATCGCGGTTTTACCGGTCTGACGGTCACCGATGATCAGTTCACGCTGACCACGACCGATTGGGATCATGGCATCAACGGACTTATAACCTGTCTGAACAGGCTGATCTACGGACTGACGATCGATAACACCTGGTGCGATAACTTCGATTGGGGAGAAGCCATCGTGCTCAACCGGACCTTTACCGTCGATTGGCGCACCCAGGGTGTTAACAACGCGACCCAGCAGGCCACGGCCAACCGGAACTTCCAGAATACGGCCAGTACACTTAACCTTCATGCCTTCGGCGAGGTCAGCGTATGGACCCATCACAACTGCACCTACGGAGTCGCGCTCCAGGTTCAGTGCGATAGCGTAACGGTTACCCGGGAGGGAAATCATCTCACCCTGCATACAATCGGCCAGGCCGTGAATGCGGATAACACCGTCACTTACAGAAACAATAGTACCTTCATTGTGAGCTTCGCTCACAACATTGAACTGAGCAATGCGCTGCTTGATCAGTTCGCTGATTTCGGTGGAATTCAGTTGCATGCTCCAGTCCCCTTAAGACTGCAAGACGTCTGCAAGGCGCTCAAGACGGCCGCGTACGCTGCCATCAATGACCATATCACCCGAACGGATGATTACGCCTGCCATTACAGACTTATCGATTTTGCAATTCAGCTTAACTTTGCGTGACAGACGTTTTTCCATCGCGGCGGTAATTTTCGCAAGCTGTTCATTACTCAGTTCAGTTGCAGAAGTGACTTCAACTTCTGCAGTAGCTTCACTAAGGGCACGTAAGTGCTCAAACTGCTCGAGAACATCCGGGAGCACACGGAGACGACCATTTTCTGCCATAACCTTAATCAGGTTCTGGCCGTTGGCATCCAGTTGCTCTCCGCACACGGCGATAAACGACGCGGCGAGAGTTTCAGGTGCTAACGCACCGGAAAGCAACTCGGCCATTTGTTCGTTTTTCGTCACCTCAGCGGCAAACGCCAGCATATTCTGCCAGCGATCGACATTTTGGTGTTCGATAGCAAAGTCAAAAGCTGCTTTGGCGTAGGGGCGAGCTACCGTAACAAATTCAGACATCAGCCCCTCCCTCCTTACAGTTCAGCGACAAGTTTGTCCACGATGTCGCTGTTAGCAGCTTCATCCACGGAACGTTCGATGATCTTCTCGGCGCCAGCAACAGCCAGAATCGCAACCTGCTTACGCAGTTCTTCACGAGCACGTTTACGCTCAGCTTCAATTTCAGCCTGAGCCTGTGTCACGATCTTAGTACGTTCCTGTTCTGCTTCAGCTTTGGCTTCGTCCAGGATCTGCGAACGGCGTTTGTTAGCCTGTTCGATGATGACCTGAGCTTCCGCTTTCGCTTTTTTCAGCTGGTCTGTCGCGTTGGCCTGTGCAAGGTCCAAATCTTTCTTAGCGCGTTCTGCAGAAGCCAGACCGTCAGCAATTTCTTTCTGACGTTTTTCGATGGCAGCCATTAAAGGCGGCCATACATACTTCATGCAGAACCAGACAAAGAGAATAAACGCGATGGCCTGGCCGAGGATTGTTGCGTTCATGTTCACAGCACAATACCTCTTTAATTTCTGTGGCTTAGGGTTTTAAAACAACTACTACGCGACAGCAAACATCACGTACAGACCCAGACCTACAGCGATCATTGGGATAGCATCCACCAGACCCATAACGATAAAGAACTGAGTACGCAGCAGAGGAATCAGATCAGGTTGACGCGCAGCGCCTTCCAGGAATTTGCCCCCGAGGATGCCGATACCGATCGCAGCACCGATAGCCGCCAGACCCATCATCACAGCGGCAGCCATGTACAGCAGATCCATATTCAGGTTTTCCATGACAGTCTCCAGTTTGTTTCAATTAAAACGTAGTAGTGTTGGTAAAAAATCAGTGCTCTTCAGACGCCATCGACAGATAGACAATCGTCAGAACCATGAAGATAAAGGCTTGCAGCGTAATGATCAGGATGTGGAAAATGGCCCAAGGCACATTAAGAATCCACTGTGACCACCACGGCAGAAGACCCGCGATCAGAATGAAAATCAGCTCACCCGCATACATGTTGCCGAACAGTCGCAGACCCAGTGAAACAGGTTTGGACAGCAGGCTAACGCCTTCCAGGATCAGGTTGACCGGAATAAACGCCCAGTGGTTGAACGGCTGCAAGGTAAGCTCTTTCACAAAGCCGCTTACGCCTTTCATTTTGATGCTGTAGAAAAGAATCAGGATAAACACGCCCAGCGCCATCGACAGGGTGATATTCACGTCAGCAGACGGTACAACACGCAGTGCAGGCAGACCGAGGACGTGTTCGCCAATCCACGGAATGAAATCGATAGGCAGAAGGTCCATCAGGTTCATCAGGAAGACCCAAACGAACACGGTCAGGGCCAGCGGAGCAATCAGCTTGCTCTTGCCATGGTACATGTCTTTGACGCTGCCATGGACGAAGCCGATGATCATTTCGATGAACGTCTGGAATTTCCCTGGAACACCGCTGGTCGCTCTTTTAGCAACACCGCGGAACATGGCCAGGAACAGAAGACCCAAAACCACCGAGAAGAACATGGAGTCGATGTTGATCGTCCAGAAGGTGGCCGGGGGGTTATGTGGATCCACCAGCGAGAATGTACGCAGGTCCAGCTGAAGGTTATTCAGATGGTGACCTATGTAATCCTGCGGCGTCATATTTTCTGAAGCCATGATGCCTTTTACCCTTTGTTATTGATTACAGCTGGAGCCAGAACTTGTACCACCAGCACCAAAACCCACGTAGCTATCAGCGGCATGAAGACCACTTTCAAAACCGCCAGCGCCATCACCAGTAGAGCAAAGGTCAGCAACACCTTACACACTTCGCCGAGAGCGAAGGACCAGGCCACGCGGCCTTTGGCGGGTGTATGCGCCTGATGACGCCAGGCAAAAATCATAAACAACACGTTTGGCAGCACAACCGCCAAACCCCCGCACACGGCGGAGATGCCCCAGAAGGGGTCTTTGAGGCTAAACAGCAGTCCACTTGCTATCACAGCCAGAAACTGAACGAACAGAAGCTTACGAGCAACGTTTCTACTCAAGAGCGACACAGACATCACGTTTTTACTCCTGCTCCCTTCGAGGTATGCCGCGTGTCGTATAAAACGTCCTTTAAGGCTCAGAGTCAAGCATCAAAAAGCGGTCAAATTATACGGTGCGCACCCGTGATTTCAAACATTAAGTAGCGAAAAGGTGAATAAATGTTTAAATATTTTTCCCCACCGCTATTTTTTAACTTTCTCAGAAAGCATCGACCTTCGACCAAAAGTGCAAACAGCGCGAAAACGTTGTCAATAAAGCGTGCACAAGATCACAAAACACACATTTGCGATAAGGTTGTATTAATCAAAGACGCAAATCGCTTAAATTTATCTTTATGAAATCAAACACAAAATGTCGTAACTATTTTCAAAACAGCCCAGTACACAATAAAAACCTTTCATTGACATTCTTAATAAATAATTAACATTGCGTTCTGGTTACGGCCCCCCACTTTTAGCAGACTTATATTTTCACAGATGACTATCTTCTCGATGAATAACATTCGCTACGTTAACTGGAAGATAAACCTTAGTGAAAAAGCGGTTAAAAGGTCACCGATAAAACCCTGGTAGTTGTGCTGTTTTTTAACATGGTAAGAACAGCACAAATTCCACATTTTTTATTAATCTTTTAAAAATTGTTTGGTTTAATTATCACCAGGTGACGTTCCCCATCGAGCTGAGGAACATTTAATTTCTCGATGGATTCAACAGCAAAGCCGTCCGAAAGCTGTTCAATCTCATCACCAGGTAACTGACCTTTCAGCGCATAAAAACGGCCACTCTCTGCCGGCAAGTGCTTACACCAGCTAACCATATCATTGAGCGAAGCAAACGCGCGGCTGATAACACCATCAAACGGTGGCTCCGCCGGGAACTCCTCAACCCTACTCTGTACGGGCGTGATGTTCTCAAGCTTCAGCTCATGCTGTACCTGACGTAAAAAGCGTACGCGCTTGCCAAGGCTGTCCAGCAGCGTGAACTGGCTCTCAGGACGGACAATCGACAGCGGAACCCCAGGCAGGCCAGGGCCTGTGCCCACATCGATAAAGCGTTCACCTTTCAGATACGGCGCAACCACAATGCTATCGAGAATATGGCGAATCAGCATCTCGTTGGGGTCGCGAACAGAGGTCAGGTTGTACGCTTTGTTCCATTTGTTCAGCATATCGACATAGGCCACCAGCTGATTTTTCTGGTGATCGGTGAGCGAAATACCTGCCTGATCCAGCAGACGAGAGAGTTTGTTGAGCACAGTGAATACCTGTTGAGAGACTTAAGTGGCGGGTGGCGCTTCGCTTACCCGCCCTACGGAGTTCTGTAGGCCCGGTAAGCGCAGCGCCACCGGGCGAATTAAACATGTTACGCGCTACGGCGCAGCATACCTTGCTTTTTGAGCCATACCAGCAGGATCGAAATCGCCGCAGGTGTCACACCGGAGATACGAGACGCCTGACCAATTGACACGGGTTTATGATCGTTCAGCTTGGCGATCACTTCGTTGGAAAGGCCAGTAACCTGACGATAGTCCAGCATTTCTGGCAGCAGCGTGTTTTCATTGCGCTGCTGTTTCTCAATCTCATCCTGCTGACGTGCGATATAACCTTCGTATTTAACCTGGATCTCAACCTGCTCTGCCGCTTCAGCGTCTTCCAGGCCAGGTGCGAACGCGGTCAGTTTCACCAGATTTTCGTAGGTTACTTCAGGGCGACGCAGCAAATCTTCACCGCTGGCTTCGCGTGACAGTGGTGCAGTCAAGTGAGCGTTCACTTCAGCTGCAGTTTCCGCCTGCGGATTCACCCAGGTGGTTTTCAGGCGCTGACGTTCCTGTTCAATACGCTCCAGCTTCTCGTTGAAACGCGCCCAGCGCTCGTCATCCACCAGACCCAGTTCACGGCCCATTTCGGTCAGACGCAGGTCGGCGTTATCTTCGCGCAGCATCAGACGATATTCCGCACGAGAGGTAAACATACGGTACGGTTCTTTTGTGCCCAAAGTGCAGAGATCATCAACCAGCACACCCAGATACGCCTGAGAACGGCCTGGTGCCCAGCCTTCTTTCTCAGCAGAGAAGCGCGCAGCGTTCAGACCGGCAAGCAGACCCTGTGCAGCCGCTTCTTCGTAGCCGGTTGTGCCGTTAATCTGCCCCGCGAAGAACAGACCGTGGATGAATTTGCTCTCCAGGGTTGGTTTGAGATCACGCGGGTCGAAGAAATCGTACTCAATAGCGTAGCCAGGGCGAACAATTTTCGCATTCTCCATCCCCTGCATTGAGCGAACAATTTGCATCTGCACATCGAACGGCAGGCTGGTGGAGATGCCGTTCGGATAAATTTCGTTCGAGGTCAGCCCTTCCGGTTCCAGGAAGATCTGGTGCTGATTACGATCGGCAAAGCGCATCACTTTGTCTTCGATCGACGGACAGTAGCGTGGGCCGATGCCTTCAATCACGCCTGCGTACATTGGGCTGCGATCGAGGTTATTACGGATCACGTCATGGGTTTTCTCGTTGGTATGCGTGATGTAGCACGGTACCTGCTGCGGATGTTGCGCCGCATTGCCCATGAACGAAAATACGGGCATTGGATTATCACCATGCTGTTGCGCCAGCACACTGAAATCAATGGTGCGCGCATCAATACGTGGTGGTGTGCCCGTTTTCAGGCGGCTGACGCGTAGCGGCAGTTCACGCAGACGGCGAGACAGTGGAATAGACGGCGGATCGCCAGCACGGCCACCGCTGTAGTTATCCAGACCGATGTGAATTTTACCGTCCAGGAATGTGCCCACGGTCAGCACCACGGCTTTCGCGCGGAACTTGAGGCCCATCTGGGTTACGGCACCCACGACACGATCGTTCTCAACAATAAGATCTTCAACCGCCTGCTGGAAGATCATCAGGTTTGGCTGATTCTCCAGTGCAGTACGTACCGCCTGACGGTAAAGCACGCGGTCAGCCTGGGCACGGGTCGCTCGTACCGCAGGACCTTTACTTGCGTTTAGTATCCTAAACTGAATGCCAGCGTGATCGATCGCTTTCGCCATCAGGCCGCCAAGTGCATCCACTTCTTTTACCAGGTGTCCTTTCCCAATGCCGCCAATCGCCGGGTTACAGGACATTTGTCCAAGCGTGTCGATATTGTGTGTCAAAAGCAGGGTCTGCTGACCCATTCGCGCTGCGGCCATTGCGGCCTCAGTGCCTGCATGACCCCCGCCAATGATAATGACGTCAAAAGGATCCTGATAAAACATGGTGGTCTGCCTCGCGTAAAGCGGTATGAAAATGGATTGAAACCCGGGCCGTGGATTCTACTCAACTTTAGTCTTTCGAGAAAGCATTGGGATCCTGGGCTATTAAAAAGAAGATCTTTTTATTTAGAGATCTGTTCTATTGTGATCTCTTATTAGGATCGCGGGCCTTTGTGGATAAGTCCGATCCCGCAAATAAGATCATGCAGTTAGGGAGGATCGTTTGCTGTGAATGATCGGTGATCCTGGACCGTATAAGCTGGGATCAGATCGCCACTTTATGCACAGGTCAAAAACTAAACCAGAGTTGTTATTTGGATAACTACGGCTTAATACGAGCTTTTAACCAGAGTTATCCACATCTGTTCGCGCGATCTTTAATCGTTTTAGAGTAAATTTTTCCATTCTGCCAGCCAGATCTCGGCTGGATCTTCCGGAATATCATGATCGAGGATGTTGATCTTCAGCGTTTCACCCAACTGTTTTGCGCCACAGGCTGTCACAGCGGCTTCAACTTTCTCTATTGCGCCACAGAAGGTGTCATATTCACGACTGCCGATACCGACCGCACCAAAACGGATGCTGGACAGGTCAGGTTGTTGTTCCTGCAGTTCGTCATATAAAGGTTGCAGGTTATCCGGTAGATCGCCTGCGCCATGTGTGGAGGTGATCAGCAGCCAGATCCCATCAGTCGGAAGATCTTCAAGCAACGGTCCATGCAGTGTTTCTGTGGAAAAACCTGCTTCTTCCAGCTTCTCAGCCAGATGTTCCGCAACGTATTCCGCACCGCCCAGGGTGCTGCCACTGATAAGAGTAATGTCAGCCATTGATCGCTCGCTCAGATAAAGAGGCGGCCATTGTACGCTGTGAACGAGCTGGGATCTACCTGTGGAAAATGTGGGAATGAATTTGCCCGATCACGGGCGGATGGTACGCATGATCGGGTTTTGCAGGGAGATCAGGGTCTCGGTGGATTGAATTTCATCGATTGTTTGGATCTTGTTGATAAGTACCTGCTGAAGGGCGTCGATGGATCGACACATGACTTTTATAAAGATGCTGTAGTGACCGGTGGTGTAATACGCCTCTGTGACTTCATCGAGTGCGTTCAGCTTCGCCAGGGCGGAAGGGTAGTCTTTGGCGCTTTTAAGAATAATGCCGATGAAGCAGCAAACGTCATAACCCAGTTGCTTGGGGCTGACGTCAATGCGTGCGCCGGTAATGATCCCCGCCTGTTTCATCTTCTCTACGCGAACATGGATTGTTCCCGGGCTGACACCAAACTGTTTTGCCAGTTCGGCGTAGGCGGTACGGGCATTAGCCATTAAGGCCTCCAGGATGCCGCGGTCGAGATTGTCGATCTGATAATTTTCCATAGCTTTTTCTTATGAAGATTAATGAATCACTCTATTCTAGCGGTTTATTTTATCGAATCAAAAGTGAAGGTGGCTTTTTGTTGATGGGTTATTGAATAAGGTGCCGTTTCTGTTGCTTAATCAATAGCAACAGGACGCAGGAGTATAAATAATGAAAACCGCTTATATCGCAAAACAACGCCAGATCAGTTTCGTTAAATCCCATTTTTCACGCCAGCTGGAAGATAAACTTGGACTGATTGAAGTCCAGGCTCCCATTCTGAGCCGTGTAGGTGACGGGACGCAGGATAACTTGTCTGGAAGCGAAAAAGCGGTGCAGGTGAAAGTGAAAACACTGCCAGATGCCCAGTTCGAAGTGGTTCATTCCCTGGCGAAGTGGAAGCGTCAAACTCTGGGGCAACACGACTTCAGCGCGGGCGAAGGGCTCTACACGCACATGAAAGCCCTTCGCCCCGATGAAGACCGCCTCACCCCAATTCACTCTGTCTATGTTGACCAGTGGGACTGGGAGCGGGTAATGGGTGACGGCGAGCGTCACGTCGGTACGCTGAAATCCACCGTTGAAGCGATCTACGCCGGGATCAAAGCAACCGAAGCGGCCGTGAGCAAAGAGTTTGGTCTGGCGCCGTTCCTGCCGGATACGATCCACTTTGTGCACAGCCAGGAGCTGCTGAGCCGTTTCCCGGATCTGGATGCTAAAGGCCGTGAACGCGCAATCGCCAAAGAATTAGGTGCTGTGTTTCTGATGGGGATTGGCGGCAAACTGTCTGACGGCAAACGCCACGACGTTCGTGCGCCGGATTATGATGACTGGAGCACCTGCGGTGAGAGCGAATACGCGGGTCTGAACGGCGATATCCTGGTCTGGAACCCGGTGCTGGAAGATGCGTTTGAGCTCTCTTCTATGGGGATCCGCGTGGATGCCGATGCACTCAAACGTCAGCTGGCGGTTACTGGTGACGAAGATCGTCTTAAATTAGAGTGGCACCAGTCGCTGCTACGCGGAGAAATGCCGCAGACCATTGGTGGCGGTATCGGCCAGTCCCGTCTGACCATGTTGCTGCTGCAACTGCCACATATCGGTCAGGTTCAGTGTGGCGTCTGGCCGCAGCAGGTACGCGAAAGCGTCGGCTCCCTTCTGTAATTAACGCCGCCAGCGTCTGAGCAGGCGGCTACGCAACCCGGTATCGAAGCGCCAGATATGATCGAAGATGCGCATGATGCCGGGTTTTCCATGAGCGGACATCGCCACCGCATGGAAACGGTGCTGATGCACCCGCTGTAACTCTTTCACTTTATTGACTACATCGTCCGGCAGCCGCTGGGCAATAAAATCGGAAATCACCACCGCGTCAGCGTCGTACCAGTCGCCTCCCTGCATACGCTCCACAATGCTACGAAAACAGCTGGCTAAATCCGTGCCGCCGCGAAAACGCTGGCTTAAAAAGCGGATCGCCTGTTCGATACCTTGCTGGTTCGTTAGCTCATAACCCACCACCTCGCTGGAGAAGAGCATGATGAAGCAGCGACGACGATCGGCGAGCGCCACGCGCATCAGAGCCAGACAGAACGCTTTCGCACATTGCTCATTAAACCCGCCCATCGATCCGGACGTATCCACACAAACAATAAAAGGTCCGCGCGGCTGCTCATCAAAATCCTGGTGGACAACTGGCCGCTGGCTGAGCTTCTCGCGCCAGGCTTCGCCGTGTAGCCGGTAGGTAAGAAGCTGCTTTTCCACCAGCCGACGGTAAAACTCATACTCCAGTTCAGTCATTCCCAGCGTGCTGAGTTCGGTGGGCAGCAGGCGCAAAATATCATCGCTTTGCTGAAGCCCGTCGACCTGCTCGGGAACGGTTGCCGGTTCGCGTACCAGGGTGCGGAAAGTTTCCATCGGGGCATCTTTCTTTGGAACTGACTTTGCCTCCCTTGAACGACCCAGCTGTTCTGCAAGTTTCATCAGTTCGGGCTGCTGGGCCAGAAAATCGCCGTACTTGACGATCAGCTGATAATCCCCGCGCCGAAGCTGACCGGCGCTCATATCCCAGAGACGCCCGGCGGCATTTTCATTTTCCACCAGCACCTGCTCGAGCTGACCGCTTAAGGTCATGCGTTCCTGAACTTCACTGAGCAGTTGTTCACGCTCCTCATCCAGCAGTTGCTGGTTCAATGTCGTGGCCTGAACGACAAGGCTGAGGCGCCAGCGCTGTAAAAAGAGAGTGTGCAACGCGGGGGTGAAGGTGGCGTTATCCGTGACCAGTGCCCGAGCCTGGCTGGCAAACGGGGAGTGGACGTTGTCGAGCAATGTCAGGGTTTGCGGAAGCTGAACGATAAACTGTGGCGTTGAGAGCCGCTGGCACTGCTGATAACAGGCCACCTCTTCCGTTAGCTCAGGAGGTACCTCGGTCTCTTTGAACCGCTGACGCAAGTTTTCTCGCCAGCGTGGGAGATCGTCCGTCATCGCTTTTTTAAGCTTCGGAAATTTTTCAAAGAATGCGGCCAGTTGCGGCGACGCCAGAAGGGTGATGACCACTTCTTCGATCAACCCTTCTTCGCTGACGGCCAGCATGACGTTAAGCGTATCCAGCGTTAGCATTGACGCGCCTGTTTAATCTGTGTGCTCACATCCTGCAGGCTGGCTTCAATGCGACCTAACCAGTCGCTATGTATAAAGAGGCATTTTTGCTGCTCGCTAAAGCGGGTGTGTTGCTGGTGCCATTCTGTATCCAGCGCTTCCAGTTGCAGCTTAATCTCTTCAGGAACGCTGTCAGAGGCGGTGCCTGGCAGTGCAAGACGCGATCCCTGCAGGCTCACATCGCGGATCACCAGATGCTGGCTACTGTCCACTTCCATATTTAGCGGCTGCGCGAAACCGATGCCGTTGAGTTTTCCACGGATCTCTCCACCTTTATCCAGCCATTGCGAGAGCGACTCGCGATCAATCGTAACGTGCACGACCTGCATATCATGGAGTTTAAGCGGTTGCTGGAGCAGCAGGGTAAGCGTCGGGCTGGTCAGCTCGGCGGGTAATTCGTAGTGAGGTTTGCGGGCGAACATTCCACCCAGCCGGTTCACTTTCAGCGCCGTTTTATCACTTTGTTGCTGCTGTAACTGGATGCGTCGTTGGGCAATCGCCCCAAGCTGGTTCAGCATCGCCTGCTGTCCCCAGGCGTGTCCGGTCATCAATATTTCAAGCTGTTGCTGCATCAGGTTCATGCCTTCTGCGTCGTGCCAGAGGCAATCTTTCAGCAGGATCAGATCGATTGGCGCAACGGCATCACGGCCGCTGAACAGGGCGCTGGCCTGCAGCAGGCGGATCGCTTTTTTCCAGCGACGATCGGAGACATAGGGCGCTGAAGGCAGTAAATCGAGCTGCTGGCGCAGCATGAAGATCAGCTCGAAGACGGCATCTGGCAGTTTGATTTTGCCGATCTCCTGCTGCCACTGTTGATATTCCTCATCGGTAACCTGAAGCGAAGCGGAGACCGGGTTTTCATTCTCATCCTGCTGGCTCACCAACATAGAGCGGAAGTTGGATTTATCCTGCACTTTGTCCAGCCACAGGCGGATCAGCATGCGGTCATACAGCGCTTCCAGACTGCTGTCGGCTTCAGGCAGTTCGTTGGAGGCCGCCACCAGCAGGCGCATCGGGATTTTCTCTTCGCTGGCGCCGTTGCGGAACCGACGTTCGTTAATCGCCGTCAGCAGGGTATTCAGAATCGCCGGGCCGGCTTTCCAGATCTCATCAAGAAAGACAATTTCAGCCTCAGGCAGATAACCCGCCGTCAAACGCTCATAGCGCCCCTCATCTTTCAGCGCCTGAATGGAAAGCGGGCCGAAAACTTCTTCAGGGGTGGAAAAGCGGGTCATCAGGTATTCGAAGGCGCGGGCGTTCTGAAAAGCAAATTTCAGCCGGCGGGCAATCAGGCTTTTGGCGATCCCCGGTGGACCCAGCAGAAATACGCTTTCACCGCTCAACGCCGCCAGTAAACAGAGGCGGATGGCGTGGCTACGCTCGAAAAGGCCTTTCTCCAGCGCGCTGCTGAGGCGGGAAATTCTTTCTGCTAATAAATGTGAGTGAGCCATAATAGTTTTTGCATCCTTTCGCCGTCGTGGCGGCCAATTGAAGCGAGTATAGACGTTTCAGCCAGGGCTGGTAATAGACTGAAGTGCGGCGCAATTTTCTTTGCGCTACATTAATGCGGTTGCATTTAGGGGTACGATTTTGCAACGAATCAGGCATACTGTGCGCTTTTTGTGGACCAAGGGACCAGGAACACATTTGTTATTTAAACGAAAAGACTAGTCTATGAGCACTGATAATAAGCAATCATTACCCGCAATTACGCTTGCGGCGATCGGGGTTGTCTACGGTGATATCGGCACCAGCCCGCTTTATACGCTTCGTGAATGTCTGTCCGGCCAGTTTGGCTTTGGTGTTGAACGCGATGCCGTATTTGGCTTCCTGTCCCTCATCTTCTGGCTGCTGATCCTGGTGGTTTCTGTTAAATACCTCTCCTTTGTCATGCGTGCAGATAACGCAGGTGAAGGTGGGATCCTGACCCTGATGTCCCTTGCCGGGCGTAATACGTCAGCCAGAATGACGTCGGTGCTGGTCATCATCGGCCTGATTGGCGGCAGTTTCTTCTATGGGGAAGTTGTCATCACGCCTGCTATCTCAGTGCTTTCGGCGATAGAAGGGCTTGAGATTATCGCGCCGCAACTTGATACGTGGGTTGTCCCGCTGGCGATAATTGTTCTGACGCTACTGTTTGTGATCCAGAAGCACGGTACCGGGCTGGTGGGGAAACTGTTCGCGCCAATTATGCTGGCCTGGTTCCTGATCCTGGCGGCGCTTGGCTTGCGCGGTATCATTGATAACCCGGATGTGCTGCAGGCGCTGAACCCTTACTGGGCTGTCCATTTCTTCCTCGAATACAAAGTGGTTTCCTTCGTGGCGCTCGGCGCCGTTGTGCTCTCTATCACCGGTGTTGAGGCGCTGTATGCGGATATGGGGCACTTCGGCAAACTGCCTATCCGCGTGGCGTGGTTTATCGTGGTGCTGCCATCTCTGGCACTGAACTACTTCGGCCAGGGTGCGCTGCTGCTGAAAAACCCGGAGGCGATTAAGAACCCGTTCTTCCTGCTGGCGCCAGAGTGGGCGCTGGTGCCGATGCTGATCCTTGCCACGCTGGCGACGGTTATTGCTTCTCAGGCGGTGATTTCCGGGGTGTTCTCTTTGACGCGCCAGGCTGTGCGTTTGGGGTATCTCTCACCAATGCGCATCATCCATACCTCAGAGATGGAGTCGGGCCAGATCTACATCCCGTTCGTTAACTGGCTCCTCTATTTCGCTGTGGTGATTGTGATCGTCAGCTTTGAGCACTCCAGCAATCTCGCTGCAGCATACGGTATTGCGGTAACGGGTACGATGGTGCTGACATCACTTCTTTCTACCACGGTGGCATACCGAAACTGGCACTGGAACAAATTCCTCGTGGCGATGATTCTGGCGGGCTTCCTGTGTATTGACGTACCGCTGTTCTCTGCCAACCTCGACAAGATTGTCTCCGGTGGCTGGCTACCGCTGACGCTGGGTCTGGTGATGTTTATTGTCATGACCACATGGAAAAGCGAGCGCTTCCGTCTGCTGCGTCGTATGCATGAGCACGGTAATTCTCTGGAGGCGATGATTGCTTCGCTGGAGAAATCCCCGCCAGTGCGTGTACCGGGAACGGCGGTGTACATGTCTCGTGCCTTGAACGTGATCCCGTTTGCGTTGATGCATAATCTTAAGCACAACAAGGTATTGCACGAGCGTGTGATTCTACTGACGTTGCGCACCGAAGATGCGCCGTATGTTCACAATGTACGTCGTGTTCAGATTGAGCAACTCTCGCCAACCTTCTGGCGCGTGGTGGCAAGCTACGGCTGGCGTGAAACGCCGAACGTGGAAGAGGTCTTCCACCGCTGCGGTCTTGAAGGGCTGAGCTGCCGGATGATGGAGACATCATTCTTCATGTCACACGAGTCACTGATTATTGGCAAGCGTCCGTGGTATCTGCGCCTGCGCGGCAAGTTGTACCTTATCCTGCAACGTAACGCCCTGCGTGCGCCAGACCAGTTTGAGATCCCGCCTAACCGTGTGATTGAGCTGGGTACACAGGTCGAGATTTAAGCCTGCATTAAATGCCGGGTGGCGTTGCGCTTACCCGGCTTACAAAACCCCCTGCCTACCCTCCATAATTGTCTCTACATTTCACTTAGCGAAACGTTTCGACGTCGATCACAAATCTGTTACGTCACGGTGGTTTTCTGAACACTGTTGAGACTAAACTGATTTTAGCGAAACGTTTCGCTAGTGGAGCAAGAAAATGAAGAAAGGCACTGTACTCAACTCAGAAATCTCGTCGGTTATTTCCCGTCTTGGGCATACCGATACGCTGGTGGTTTGCGATGCAGGCTTACCGGTTCCGCGCAGCACAACCCGTATTGATATGGCGTTAACGCAGGGCGTGCCCTCGTTTATGCAGGTACTGGATGTGGTGACTGCGGAGATGCAGGTTGAGGCGGCCATTCTCGCGACGGAGATCAAACAACATAATCCGCAACTCCACGAAACGTTGCTCAGCCACATTGAGCAACTGCAACAACACCAGGGAAACACCATAGAAATTCGTTACACAACGCACGAACAGTTCAAACAACAAACCGCAGACAGTCAGGCGGTGATTCGCAGCGGGGAGTGTTCCCCGTATGCGAATATCATTCTCTGTGCTGGCGTCACGTTCTGAGGCCATCATGGACGCATTACTGCAACTTAAAGGGATCGATAAGTCGTTCCCGGGCGTAAAAGCCCTCTCCGGTGCGGCGCTGAACGTCTACCCCGGTCGCGTGATGGCGCTGGTGGGCGAAAACGGCGCTGGCAAATCCACCATGATGAAAGTGCTGACGGGTATCTATCAACGCGATGCCGGTTCGCTCGTCTGGCTGGGTAAAGAGACCACCTTCAATGGCCCAAAATCCTCTCAGGAAGCGGGTATCGGTATTATCCACCAGGAGCTGAACCTGATCCCGCAGTTGACCATTGCGGAGAACATCTTCCTGGGCCGCGAGTTCGTAAACCGGTTCGGCAAAATCGACTGGAAAACCATGTATGCCGAAGCGGATAAACTGCTGGCGAAGCTGAACCTGCGCTTTAAGAGCGACCGACTGGTAGGTGAACTCTCCATTGGCGATCAGCAGATGGTGGAAATCGCCAAGGTGCTGAGTTTTGAGTCGAAGGTCATCATTATGGATGAACCGACTGACGCCCTGACCGATACTGAAACCGAATCCCTGTTCCGCGTTATCCGCGAGTTGAAGTCGCAGGGGCGCGGGATTGTCTATATTTCTCACCGTATGAAAGAGATCTTCGAGATTTGCGATGACGTGACCGTCTTTCGCGACGGGCAGTTTATTGCCGAGCGCGAAGTAGCCACGCTGACCGAAGATACCCTTATCGAAATGATGGTGGGGCGTAAGCTTGAAGATCAATACCCGCATCTGGATAAAGCGCCGGGTGACATCCGCCTGAAGGTAGACAACCTCTGCGGTCCAGGTGTGAACGATGTGACCTTTACCCTGCGTCAGGGGGAAATCCTCGGTGTGGCGGGCCTGATGGGGGCTGGGCGTACCGAGCTGATGAAAGTGCTCTACGGCGCACTGCCGCGCACCAGCGGTTATGTCACTCTTGATGGCCATGAAGTTGTCACTCGCTCTCCGCAAGATGGTCTGGCGAATGGCATTGTCTATATTTCTGAAGACCGTAAGCGCGATGGCTTAGTGCTGGGCATGTCGGTAAAAGAGAACATGTCGCTTACTGCACTGCGCTATTTCAGTCACAGCGGCGGTAGGCTGAAACACAAAGATGAACAGCAGGCGGTGAGCGATTTTATCCGTCTGTTTAACGTCAAAACACCGTCGATGGAGCAGGCAATTGGCCTGTTGTCCGGCGGTAATCAGCAGAAGGTGGCCATCGCGCGTGGTCTGATGACGCGCCCGAAAGTGCTGATCCTCGATGAACCCACCCGCGGTGTGGACGTCGGCGCGAAGAAAGAGATCTATCAGCTAATTAACCAGTTCAAGGCCGACGGTCTGAGCATCATTCTGGTCTCTTCCGAGATGCCAGAAGTATTAGGCATGAGCGATCGCATTATCGTCATGCATGAAGGGCATCTCGGCGGTGAATTCACTCGCGAGCAGGCCACCCAGGAAGTTCTGATGGCTGCCGCTGTGGGCAAGCTTAATCGCGTGAATCAGGAGTAAGAAGATGACTACCCAGGCTGTTTCTGGTCGCCGTTATTTCACAAAGGCATGGCTGATGGAACAAAAATCGCTGATTGCCCTGCTGGTGCTGATCGCGATTGTGTCGACCATGAGTCCAAACTTTTTCACCGTTAATAACCTGTTCAACATTCTGCAGCAGACTTCTGTCAACGCCATTATGGCGGTCGGGATGACGCTGGTGATTTTGACCTCAGGGATCGATCTGTCCGTTGGTTCCTTGCTGGCGCTCACTGGTGCGATCGCCGCTTCCCTTGTCGGTGTTGAAGTTAACGCATTAGTGGCCGTGGCAGCTGCGCTGGCCGCTGGGGCGGCAATCGGTGCCGTGACCGGCGTGATTGTGGCGAAAGGCCGTGTTCAGGCGTTCATCGCGACGCTGGTGATGATGCTGCTGCTGCGCGGTGTGACCATGGTTTACACCAACGGCAGCCCGGTGAACACCGGCTTTACCGATAACGCTGATCTGTTTGGCTGGTTCGGTATCGGTCGCCCGCTGGGTATCCCGACGCCGGTCTGGATCATGGCTATCGTCTTCCTGGCGGCGTGGTACATGCTGCATCACACCCGTCTGGGTCGTTATATCTATGCGCTGGGCGGTAACGAAGCGGCAACGCGTTTGTCCGGGATTAGCGTCAATAAAGTTAAAATTATCGTTTATTCCCTGTGCGGCTTGCTGGCTTCTCTGGCAGGCATCATCGAAGTGGCGCGTCTTTCCTCCGCGCAGCCAACGGCGGGCACGGGTTATGAGCTGGATGCCATTGCGGCAGTGGTTCTGGGCGGTACGAGTCTTGCGGGTGGTAAAGGTCGCATTGTTGGGACATTGATCGGCGCACTGATTCTCGGTTTCCTGAATAATGGTTTGAATTTGTTAGGTGTTTCCTCCTATTACCAGATGATCGTTAAGGCAGTGGTGATTTTGCTGGCGGTACTGGTAGACAACAAAAAACAGTAACTGACGACACTACAGGACATCTTAGATATGAACATGAAAAAACTGGCTACCCTGGTTTCTGCTGTCGCGCTGAGCGCAACCGTAAGTGCTAACGCCATGGCGAAAGACACCATCGCGCTGGTTATCTCCACGCTGAACAACCCGTTCTTCGTCTCTCTGAAGGATGGCGCGCAGAAAGAAGCGGACAAACTGGGCTACAACCTGGTGGTGCTGGATTCCCAGAACAACCCGGCGAAAGAGCTGGCTAACGTTCAGGACTTAACCGTTCGTGGTACCAAAATTCTGCTGATCAATCCAACTGATTCTGATGCCGTAGGTAACGCCGTTAAAATGGCAAACCAGGCGAAGATCCCGGTAATCACCCTGGACCGTCAGGCCTCTAAAGGTGACGTGGTCAGCCACATTGCGTCTGATAACGTGCTGGGCGGTAAAATCGCGGGTGATTACATCGCGAAGAAAGCAGGTGAAGGTGCGAAAGTTATCGAATTGCAGGGTATCGCGGGTACCTCTGCTGCCCGTGAACGTGGCGAAGGCTTCCAGCAGGCCGTTGCTGCACACAAATTTAACGTCCTGGCCAGCCAGCCTGCCGACTTCGACCGTACTAAAGGTCTGAACGTGATGCAGAACCTGCTGACCGCACATCCTGACGTGCAGGCGGTATTCGCGCAGAACGACGAAATGGCACTGGGTGCGCTGCGTGCCCTGCAGACCGCAGGTAAATCTGATGTGATGGTTGTCGGATTTGACGGCACGCCGGATGGTGAAAAAGCAGTAAACGATGGCAAACTGGCTGCGACCATCGCTCAGCTGCCGGAGCAGATTGGCGCGACTGGCGTTGAAACTGCCGACAAAGTGCTGAAGGGCGAAAAAGTTCAGGCCAAATACCCTGTTGACCTGAAACTGGTCATCAAGCAGTAAAAGGCGAATCAGGCAGCCGCTGGCTGCCTGAGGGACACCAATAAAGAAAAGTGTGGCATACGCCACCGGGTAACACCGGTGGCGCTCTCAGATGGACAACCCAACCATGAAAACCGCAGGCAACCTCGTCGTCCTTGGCAGTATCAATGCCGATCACATTCTTAACCTTGAATCATTCCCAACACCGGGCGAAACCGTCACGGGTAACCAGTATCAGGTGGCATTTGGCGGTAAAGGTGCAAACCAGGCCGTCGCCGCCGGTCGCAGTGGGGCGAATATTGCGTTTATCGCCTGCACGGGTGATGACGATACCGGTGAGCGCGTACGCAAACAGCTGGCGAGCGACAACATTGATATCGCACCGGTCAGCGTGGTTGCAGGGGAATCTACTGGCGTGGCGCTGATTTTCGTCAACGCAGAAGGTGAGAATGTCATCGGTATTCATGCTGGCGCCAACGCTGCACTGACAACGGAGCGCGTAGAAGCGCAACGTGAGATCATTGCGAATGCCGAAGCGTTGCTGATGCAACTGGAGTCGCCGGTTGAAAGCGTGCTGGCCGCCGCCAAAATTGCGCATGAAAATCATACCACTGTCGTACTAAATCCAGCTCCTGCCCGTGTATTATCAGACGAGCTGCTGGCGCTGGTGGACATCATTACGCCAAACGAAACCGAAGCGGAAAAGCTGACGGGCATTCGTGTCGAAAATGATGACGATGCCGCGCGAGCTGCACGTGCATTGCATGATAAAGGCATCGGTACCGTGATTATCACCCTTGGTAGCCGTGGGGTGTGGGCAAGCGTCAATGGCGAAGGCCGTCGAGTGCCGGGCTTTAAGGTGAAAGCGATTGACACCATCGCCGCGGGAGACACCTTTAATGGTGCCCTGGTGACCGCGCTACTGGAAGGCAAGCGAATGGATGATGCGATCCGTTTTGCACATGCTGCTGCCGCGATTGCCGTGACGCGCAAAGGGGCCCAACCCTCCGTTCCGTGGCGTAAAGAGATCGATGAATTCTTAAGTCAGCAGGGGTAACGCTTGGCAACAATGAAAGATGTCGCCCGCATGGCGGGCGTTTCTACCTCGACGGTCTCTCATGTAATAAACAACGATCGCTTCGTCAGCGAGGCGATTCGGGAGAAAGTCGAAGCTGCGGTTAAAGAACTCAACTATGCGCCATCTGCGCTGGCGCGTAGTCTTAAGCTCAACCAGACGCGCACTATTGGTATGCTGATTACGGCCAGTACCAACCCTTTCTATTCTGAGCTTGTGCGAGGTGTGGAGCGTAGTTGCTTCGAGCGTGGCTACAGCCTGGTGCTGTGCAATACCGAAGGTGACGAGCAGAGAATGAACCGCAACCTGGAGACGCTGATGCAAAAACGCGTCGACGGGCTACTGCTGCTCTGTACCGAAACACACCAGCCCTCGAAAGAGATTATCCAGCGTTATCCCTCTATTCCTACGGTAATGATGGACTGGGCACCGTTCGATGGTACCAGCGATCTGA
Source organism: Enterobacter sp. 342 (assembly GCF_036663495.1). NCBI lineage: Bacteria > Pseudomonadati > Pseudomonadota > Gammaproteobacteria > Enterobacterales > Enterobacteriaceae > Enterobacter > Enterobacter sp. 342. Next base: position 2,868 of record NZ_JAWUEI010000017.1, on the reverse strand, counting down.
TTCAGGATAACTCCCTGCTGGGGGGCGACATGGCCACCCAGTATCTGATCGATAAAGGTTATACCCGCATTGCCTGTATTACCGGTCCACTGGATAAAACACCGGCGCGCCTGCGTCTGGAAGGGTATCTCTCTGCGATGGCCCGGGCGGGCCTTTCTGTTCCCGAAGGCTACCGTATTACTGGTGATTTTGAGTTTCACGGTGGTTTTGACGCGATGCAGACCTTACTGGCGCAGCCGCAGCGTCCGCAGGCCGTCTTTATTGGCAACGATGCCATGGCATTTGGCGCCTATCAGGCTTTATATCAGGCAGGTTTGCGCGTTCCGGATGATATGGCGGTAATTGGCTACGATGATATTGAACTGGCCAGCTACATGACCCCACCGCTGACCACGATCCATCAGCCGAAGGATGAACTGGGTGAGCTGGCCATTGATGTGCTGATCCATCGAATGGCGCAGCCCACGCTGCAACAGCAACGTCTGCAGCTTACTCCTGTTCTGATGGAACGGGGTTCGGTTTAGACTTTGCTTTGTGGCGTTCTTTGATCAGGTTACGGCCGTCTTTCGGTTTTAACAGCATAAAGACCAGCGCTGAAACGACGGTAAGAATGCCCATTGTGATAAACGTATAGTGGAACTGCTCGACGGTATTCGCGCTGTCAAAACCTTCATAAAACCGTAGTACCGCCGCACTTACGGCCACCCCAAGACTGATCGACAGCTGTTGTGTCACCGCCAGCACGCTGTTACCGCTACTGGCATTCTCATCTGTCAGGTCTGCCAGCGTGATGGTATTCATCGACGTAAACTGCGTTGACATCGCCATGCCCAGTACAAATAACGGCAGTATCAACATCCATACGGGAAGGGCGGCGGATTGCAGAGAGAACTGCGCAATCATCAGACCGATAAAGACCGCTACGCCAACCAGCGTCTTACGATAGCCAAACCAGCGCAGCACTTGTGTAACCGTTGATTTTGCCAGAATCGAGCCCATCGCCGTGGGCGCCATCATGCAGCCAGCAATCAGTGCCGGGTAGCCGAAACCTACCTGCAGCATCAATGGCATCAGAAACGGTACGCAACCTGTCCCCAGACGTGACGCAATGTTGCCTGCGATCCCTACGGAAAAGGTTCGGGTGTTAAAGAGTCCGAGTGAGATTAACGGTGTCGGGTGACGGCGCGCGTGACGTATATAAAGAAGGAACAACAGAATACCGCCGAGGATAACGGAGAGCGCAATCCATGTTGCTACAATCTTCTCACCAAACAGTTCCATCCCGCTTGAGAAGAGCACCAGGCTCAGGCCAAACAGGAAAAAGCCGCCCATATCGAAGCTGCGCCTTGGCGTGGTGAAGTTCGGCATATATTTGCGGGCATACAGCAGCCCCGCAACGCCAATAGGAATATTAATCAGGAAGATCCAGTGCCAGCTTGCCCAGGTGACAAACACGCCGCCGAGTACCGGGCCAAGTATCGGACCAACCAGGCCTGGCATGGTGACGAAGTTGAGCACGGGAAGCAGTTCGCTTCGAGGATAGGCTCGCAGCAAGGCAAGGCGTGCTACGGGCATCATCATCGCTCCGCCAATACCTTGTAATACGCGGAAGATAACCAGTTCTGTTAAGGATGAGGAGAGCGCACAGGCCAGCGAACCGAGCGTAAAGAGTGTCACGGCCAACATGAAAACTCTGCGGGTGCCGAAGCGGTCGGCCAGCCAGCCACTGACAGGGATTAACATTGCGACCGTCAGAGTGTAGCTGATGATGGCGGACTGCATTGCCAGCGGGGAGCGGTTGAGGCTTTGCGCAATAGCGGGAAGCGCAGTGTTGAGGATGGTGGCATCCAGTGCCTGCATAAAGAACGCCATGGCTGCAATCCACGGCAATCCGGCCATGCTGCGCGCTTTTTTCTTTGTCATTTATTTACCTGCTGGTGGGTTGGCGCGGCCAGCAATGCCTGGCACGCACTCAGGGCTCGCTGCCCGTCGCTTTCCTGAATGGCATCCACTATCGCCTGATGCAAATCCAGTTTAACCACTTCGTCTTGTGTAATAGAGGTAAAGTAAGTGTGGTACACCGAATGAAATAAAGAGGCAAAAGAGGTGAGGAACGGATTGGCGCTCATCATATAGATATGTTCATGCCAGGCCATATCGACCTCAACCCAGCGCTCCCGGTTGAAGTGCTTTTTCAGGAACACCATCTCTTCCATTAACGCGTTGAGTTGTGCTTTCTGTTCTGCCGTTCCAAGCGTGGCAGCAAGCAGGCACGCCTGTGGTTCAAGACTGCTGCGCATCACCAGAAAGTGATCGACAACCTGATGAAAGTTATCTTCCGTCATCCACCAGGAGAGCAGCTCCTGATCGAGAAAGTTCCAGTTACTCTGTGGCATGACACGTGTACCAATGCGGGGACGTGGAAGCACCATACCTTTTGCCGTCAGGGTTTTCACCGCTTCACGAACTGCTGTACGACTCACTCCAAACTGCTCACCCAGCTCCATCTCACCCGGCAGGATACTACCCGGGGCATATTTACCCGCTAAAATCCGCTGAGCCAGCTTCTCTGCCAGCACGTACGACAGGTTTTTTTGGGCGGCCAGCTGTTGTGCGCTTAATGGCATCGCTTTTATTCCTTAAATATTCATGCTGATAATTATGCCACCTCGAGTGTGATTGTGGTTGCAGATACATCAAATAGAACAATTTGTAGCTTGATTTCACCTCTGTTGGTGAAAAAAAACGCGGATGAAAACTTTTTTTAAATTTCCTCTTGTCACTTAGGAATAACTCCCTATAATGCGCCTCCACTGACACGGAACAACGGCACACACGCCGCCGGGTCAGCAGAGAAAAGCAAAATAA